>DKJY01000023.1 GCA_002454955.1 Bacteroidales bacterium UBA6680 | reverse complement strand
ACTCCGCATAATAATCATTCTCATATGTCTGAAAATTCTTTCTCATGCTTCGTTTCATTACTTATATTTTATTAACTGTCTGTTCTATCGGAATTGAGAGTTATATGTACTCGTATCTTCCATTTATCTCTCTATTTAATAATTAATACTATTTTTCAATAGGAGGGTCAATCATTCCTTTCCCCTTCTGACTAATATGTATTGTTTTAGTTGTAGAACCTATATGTAGAGTAAGCGTAGTTACTCGTCCTCCAATTCCTCCGGATGCATTACTACTAACCTGAATTGTTATATTTCCACTACCACTACCTGGGTTATTTAATATTGTTACCCATGTAGCTGACGCCGGTTTTGTAACTGTCCAGTTATTACATGCTGTAAGCTTAACAGACTCCATTCCGCCATTATGCTCAAAACTTAACCAGTTTTTATCAAGGGTTACATAGTTTAATTCACATCCACTAAAATTGTATACTCCACTTATATTTATATTTAATGGGGTATTATCAAATCTAACGCCATCTTTCTCTACCTTTATGTAACAGTAAGGACCTGCATGACTTGTAGCTGTTGGTATCTCTGATATCTGAATTGAATATGCCCCGTTGCCATCTGTTGAAGCTGCACCAAGCGTTGTACTTACCTGACCTGCTCCTGTATTCTCAACCTTATATATAGTTACTGTAGCACCCATAATACCCCCGCCAAAACTATTTGTAATTCGTCCTGTTACAGGTCTCATTCTGTATTCAGCAGTAATATGTTTGTCAGAAGTAATATTTGTCGCTGTATACGAATAAGAAGATGTAACAATCTGTCCATTCAATCTTATTCCAATAAAATCATACCCCGGTTTATTCTCAAAAGTCCAGGTATGAGATGATCCGTGATTAAGAAACGATACCATTGGTTGAACATTTGAAGAACCAAGACCTAAAACAGTGGTGGTAGTTGCATACTTTTTAGGTTCAAACTCTACAGTAAGGTTTATATCAGATGATATACCATTTAATGTATACAACATATCGTCCTGATCAAAAGGTTTTGGATCAAATCCGCCTATAGCTTCATTATTAAGTACAAGCTGACCATTAGCCAAAACTCGCTTAACCTTTGATACAGCATCCGGTTTCAGATTAAATACTTTACTACCTCCTTTTACAACACGCAAACTACCTCCGGGAGATACAGTACCTCCTGATGTAGATGATATGCTAACAGTATAATAATTTGGTACAAATTGTGCTTCTACAACACAGTTTTCACCCAACGATGGTAATGTATAACTGGATACATTACCCATATCAATTCCATTTATTTTTAAAGACCCTATAATATGAAATTCATCTGGTATTACATTAAATGTTACCGGATCTCCTATGTAGTATCTTTTAGTATTATCATACTCTACAACTCCACCAACTGACTCTTTTACAACTATACTGTTAACCTCTGTTGCTTTAAAATGTAAGTCGCTACTCTTAATAATATTTTTATCATTATCCAGAACATAACTCAACCTGCCAAAATCATCGTATTTATAGTATGTAATAACTCCATTTTCATCTGTAACTGACGACATTCCTATTAAAGGAATATGGGTATACGACACTACATTTGCCTCTGTAAGATATTCTCTTAACTCTTTAAACTTATCCCGTAATAAATCATCCTTATTTGGGTATGCTGAAACAGATACACTGTTCAGATCATCAACAGATACACCTATATTATCTAAAGCACTTTCTAAAACGCTGTAGTCAACCCCTTCGATAATAGCAAGTAGCAGCTCTTTATTATAGCCGTAAATACAACAAACCTCATTTCCTTTACTGTTTTTGTAATATAGTGCATTTCCTTTATCATCATATAACTCAACACTAATCTCTCTTCTGAAACGATTATCGTATTTCAACTCTCCGTTATGCATTACTGAGCCGGTATAACCCGGTTGTGGTTTAGCAATATCAAGATTAAATACCTCAAATGGCACCACTTTATCTCTATCAATATCATATTTTATCAACTTAGATCCAGTAACATTGTCGCCTCTGAAACTTATTGCCTCAAACGGATAGTTTATCATATTACGATCAACCATTACTTTTGCAATACCCTCTCTACTGTAATCAACAGGATACCTGTACTGCACACCATACGACGCTCCTTTCATGGTTACATTACGTACCTCTGACTGCTGACCACGTGAGTTATAAGTAAAGTATTTTCTACTAACAATGTCTTGCCCCTCTCTTCTTTCAACTGTTAATACAGAATCCAGCTCAATTGCAGAACTATTTATATTGTAGGTCTGAAATGACCGTTCCAGAGAAACAATCGCTTCTTTATCCGTCTCAATACTAACCCCATAATTATTATCAAGAAGGTTATCATCTCTTACCACCAAACCATGCATTAGCTTGTTGTCTTTCTCGAAGTTATGAAAATAAAGTTCTTTAAAGTTAAAATCTTTACCTGTAGCTCCTTCTGCATAATAGGTCTTTGATATTAACTTAGACCTTTTATAAGCATTTGAAGACAATGGCATATAAACAGAAAACTCATAATTATCGGGCTGATTTGAGAACTCATTTACAATATATCCGTTTCCTGCTCTCTTCTCTGTAACTCTATTATATGAAACATAACTCCCGTTTGTTGTACCAATTTCACGTACCGGATCAGAAAACAGTTGGGTATAATACAACTCTTTTGTACTATATCCCTTTAACATATTAGGAGGATTTGGTATAACGTGCACTCTGTGCCATGGTGCATAGTATTGTGGCAGATTACATATTAATCCTCTGCCATATGTGTAACTTATAGTATCTTTTTTATCTACTATAATATTTTTAATTCTGAATCCGCCTATATTAACCTGTTGCTTATAATCTTCATCATCAGGCTTTTCTTTCCACGAAAGGTTTATTGATACTGTTTCTCCTTTTCGTAATGTTCTGGCTTCGGCAGTGTACTTTCCCGGTCTTAAACACACTTCATGATTGAATACATAAGAGTTATCTCCTTTCTTTTCAAATGCACCACCAGCTTCTAGTGTAATATCATTATGGTTAGGAAAATCCTCTACTGATCTTATAATAATTCTCCCATAAAACTTAGAGTTACCATATTCAGATTCTTCTTCTTCATTAAACGATATACCAAAAGCCTTTACTTTTACTGTAGTTAGCTGTTTTTTCATCTCTTCCGAGGTATATATATCACACCCCTCAATTGCATCTTCTCCAATAACAAAAGTATCTCTTACAATCTTCTCTCCATGTTCCTCTGAATAAGATCTTATACCAAACTGCTTAGGTACCGATGTAAGATACTCTTCTGGTATAATACCTTTCATTACTTTTATATTGTGTGGCTCAAATACCAACTCCTGTTTAGCTCCTGTTGGATATGTTATCTCTTTAAGCATACCAATCTTTGCCATATCATAATAAAATGATCTGTTAGCTATACCTCCTAAACCTGGTACACGTGGTATAAGAGAGCCAGCATTCTCAAACTCTCTGCCATTATAGTATCCAAAATAATCTACCCCTGTATTATCTGAGGATGGTATTGTTCCACCATTATATGCAAAGCTATACTCCGACATATATTTATTGTCTTTACCATATATTCTTATATCAGATATACTATATTTACCTTTGTTTGTATAATCTATCTTATATGATTTTATAGTTTTTTCATAGGAGATTATATCAATTGAAGTTAACAGATTAATCTTATCGTCAGTACCTTTATTGATCTCCTCAGTAGTAAACTCGTCATACTTAAACTTAACCACACTACCCGAGTTTGACTCTATCCTCACGAGTCTTTTAGATAAGTATGTCATATTACTAATAACCGTATAATCATCAGGCTTCTTATGACTATTACCATCATTAAATGAAAGATAGTATTTTGACTCACTTCTATTCTGTAGTCTATACTCATTATCTTCATAAATAAACCTTACTGTATCCTTCTTGGGTGATATTATCATATCAAGAAAATATGCCGATATGTTGTTATTATCAGTATTATTAAGAGGTATTAATGTTTCTTCGCCAGTTTGGCTAATTTTCGTTTTTGTTACACTATAGACCTCTTTTGTTGAAAAAAGATATAAAAAACCCTTTTCGTCTATAACCTTTTTTACATTTCCTTCAAGCTCTACAATTATCCCTTTCTGAACAGGTTGTAACATCACTCTTCTGTCATTATCAACAGATCCGTTATGACCTTCAATATAAGCTTTGAATGATCCTCCAGGATAATTTATTGAGTACATATAAGGTCTTGTGCGTATCTGTCCATTAAGAATCTGGTCGAAGAATTCTTTTACATAATCAGAATACGGTTCATTACTAATAACCTTAGTGCTTGTATTGTAAAGATCAGAACAGTTTATTATACCTGCAGCATTCAGATTCCACTTTACACCATATAAACCTGAATGATCTTTTACCTTTACACCAGATGCATGATAGTCTAATGATATTGGAACAACAATATCACCAAACTTATACGTATGTATAGGCACTGATACCTTTGGTATTCCTGTACTCATATCAACAGGAATGTTGTTAAAAATTTCGAACGCAGACACGGTAGGCGATTCAAGCCTACTAGCCATTTGCAGATCCTGTCCTCGCATATACATGCCGGAACACAACAGAACAAATACTATCAGGAACTTTATCCTGACAATTCTCATAGTTTTCATAAATAAATATTTTAGTTTTTATAATGTATCAGATCCTGCTAACACGCATATACAACAATATCCAAGATTTCTTTCTGAGGAATTAATGTTTACTAATATTTAGAGGGTTCTGAAATAAGAGAACAAAGAAAACATATACTCCGTACATATACAAGCTTAATATGGTACATATTGTTATACTATTTATAAATGATAGATTTTTTAGTATCGTCGTTTACTGTGGCAGGCTTCAGTGGTGGTGTTTTTCCTGTGGAGCCGTTGCAGGCTTTTTGTTGCTACGTTGCGCGCAACGTAGCAACAAAAAGCAACATAGCCTCAATAGCAGCAACGTTGCAACAATCACAGCCGCAACCACAACCCCTACCTCCAATAAACTAACTCTTATCTGTTATTCTCTCTGTTATAATCTTATAAACAGAGAACCCAACAACTAACCAGATGGTATTTTGCCAATGGGCAATAGACCTAAAAACTGGTTGTTGGGGCTTACTTTGGTGAACGGAGCAGCAAAAGAGTAAAAAAAGAGCCTTAGTCTGATTCAATAAAGGTGTAATGACCATTTTTTCGGGCTTATGCTGTTAAGAGAAAGGCATACAGACATAACTTTGGCGCTTTATCCGATAAACTTAAGTGCCAGATATCAGAAAGAGATAGTTTATACAGGCTCCCTAAGCCTTACTGGCACATTGGTAGCGCTTTAGTTTTACTGGCAATGCCTCACGGACTATTTTTTTGGGGTTCCGCTCTGCAAAGCAGATCCAAAAAAGTTATTCGGAGCATCTCGCCAGTTCTTAGTTAAACTCACGGAACAGTTTATAAGGCATCAGATAAAAGGCCAGACACCCTCTTTTTATCCGGTAAGGCTTTTGTTAGTTATCTAAGGGCTCTCATATTAAAAAACAGCTGAATTGATCATAAACCGAACAAGCAACAGCAAATAGTTCTCTATTTAATTT
>DKJY01000076.1 GCA_002454955.1 Bacteroidales bacterium UBA6680 | reverse complement strand
AGACAGTATCAAAAACAGTGTTGCCAGATGGCAAAACATTTACAGAGACAGCCGGAACCAACTACAGCTTTACCGGACGTGTAGAGAACATAATATATGTTCATCAGCTGACCGGAAAAGATGCAATTATAGTAAAACAGCGTAATGAGTATGATCATGCCGACAGATTGTTACGTACTTACCAGAAACTTGAAGGAGCAATATCAAAAGATGAGATGCTTTACGCCTCGTTTGAGTATGATGAGTTGGGTCAGATTAAGAGAAAGAAGCTAAATAATAATGCAATAAACACAGAGTACAGTTACAATATACGCGGTTGGTTAAAAGAGCAGAACAACACAAAGAGCGATGGCAGCAACCTGTACAGTATGAACCTGCACTACAACAACACAGTTGCGGGTGTTGATACCGAAGCACAATATAATGGCAACATAAGTGCCATAAGCTGGCGCAATAGCGACAAAGCAGAACAGCGTTATGGTTTTATCTACGATAATCTTAACAGATTAACAACAGCCGACTATGCAGGAACAAAGAGCGATGGTTATAATACGGCTTACAGTTATGATATTAACGGTAATATACGTACATTAGAGCGCAAAACATTAGTTAACAACACAGGAACATTCAGTGTTCTTACAATGGATAATCTAAATTATACATACAACAGTGGTAATCAGTTACAGAATGTAGTTGATAATGGAGATAATACATTGGGCTTTAAACAAGGCTCAGGAGATTATTTGTACGATGCCAATGGAAATATGACAGTTGATCCAAATAAAGGCTTGTCGGATATAAAATACAATAACCTGAACCTGCCATACTCTATAACAAAAGGGGCTAATAAGATAGGTTATGTATATGATGCTTCTGGACATAAGTTAGCAAACAAACTAAGTGGTAAAACAAAATATTACCTTGGCAACTTTGTATATACCGATGATAAACTGGAATATATGATATGCTCAGAGGGTCTGTTAAATATAAACGGCTCAACAACAAACTATGAGTTTCACTTGAAAGATCACCTTGGTAATACTCGTGTGACAGTAAACGAAACAAATGATATCACCCAAACCAGTAATTACTATCCGTTTGGTCTGACATTTGCCACGTCAGGTTCATCTACCAATAAATATCTTTACAATGGTAAAGAGAAACAGGAGGAAACTGAGTGGCTTGATTACGGAGCAAGGATGTATACACCGGAATTAGGCAGGTGGTTTAATGTTGACCCTTTGGCTGAACAGTATCTGTCACAATCAACATATCATTTTTCAGGGAATAATCCTATATTATTTATAGATAATAATGGGATGAATTATAATCCTATCTATGATTCAGAAGGTACATTTCTAGGTACAGATGATAAAGGTTTGCAAGGGGAGGCTATTGTTATGAAAGAAGAAGATTTTGAACAAGGAATGGAGCATAGTGAAGCTCTTGAAAAAGGAACTTTATTTAATGACTTAAATTCACTTGAAAAATGGAATTTTATGGAAAATGGTTATCCCCACTGGCAATCTTTACCGGAAAGACCTGATTGGGATGGAATTATAACATTATCAGAGGCTAATGAATGGTACAAAAATGGGAATGGAGCTCCTTTATATGTAGATGCTTCTAAGATAAATCTTTCTCCTGTAAATGAAGATACTTTTAAAGGAGTGAATCAACCATTATATTATAATTTTTTTACCAGTGGAGATAAAAATTCACAGACAAATACAGGATTTATTTATGGAACTATTAGATTGACACTAGTTGATAATGAAGGAAATGTTAAGCTAGGAGGAGATAATGGCTTTCTTGACAGATATGATTTTGATATTAAACCGTGGAACTCTCCTAAAAGAGTAATTAGAAATATTGGAACTATAATTGGAAAAGCATATGCTGGCAAAGGTAAAGGATTTGATATATATAATTATGGGCAAGGCAATGTACCTAAGGTCTTAACATTACCAAATAAATTGTAATATTTAAATGATTCATTTAATGAAAAAAATAATAATAAACCAATTTAATAACAAAATCATTTTTTGTATAGTAATTTTTGCATTAATCACTTCATGTAGAAATATCTCCTCTATAGTAGGACAAAAAGATATTACATCGAAAAAAATCTATTCTAAGGACACAGAAGGAGGCAACGGAGAAGGATATTTGTTTGAGATATACGAACTAGACAAAAAAACTATAGAGAAGTTTGTGAATGATTCATCAAAAGTATTGTATCCAAAAGAAAACAGATATGTAGATACAATGATATCTTGGAAAAAAACACCTTTTGTCAATAATGATAATATCAAAGAACTAATATTCTCTAACTATATAGTAGATACTTTAGAACAGAAGCATTTGAAGTCATTAGAGCAAGCTATGGTTGATTCTTTAAGCTATTATTCTTATGGATATAGTGAAGCTGGGGAGAATGTTTACAAGCTGATTTTTTATTTGCTTGAAGTAGAGACTTGTAGGTTGTTTGTGTTTGAACACTCTGTATAATATTGATTATATCAATTAATAGGCTATAGAAAATAAAACTAACCCCATTTGTAAATATATAAGTGGGGTTTTATATGTCTTATTAGTCACAAATATGACTTAAAAGGAACAAATATGAGACATGTAATTTTCTTTAATTTATAATGGTTCTACAGAGAGGCTATATTTTTATTAAAGAAGTCTTTGAATTTTTTCTTTGTCAGAAAGGTTTCAAATATTTTAAACACCATGTTTTTATGTAATATACGTACATTAGACCTCTAATTGGTAAATATTGCCACAAGTGTTATAGAGTCTATGGATAACCTAACCTACAGATATAATAGCGGTAACCAGCTTAAAACAGTAACCGATGCAGGAACAACAGATGGTTTCAAGCAGGGTTCTGGTGATTATCTGTACGATGCCAATGGAAATATGATAGTTGATCCAAACAAAGGGTTA
>DKJY01000174.1 GCA_002454955.1 Bacteroidales bacterium UBA6680 | reverse complement strand
TCATGCTTCGTTTCATATGTCTTAATTTATTTTTTATTTTCAGATGAAACTTGCATTATTTAGTCATTCCGTTTATTAGAAAAACCATCCTAGCATGTTTCGTTTCATCATTAGTTTTTATACTTAATCTATTTACATTTTTATAAGCAACTTATACCTAACAAAATTAATATGGAGTCACATCAATACAAATATAAATAATCTAGATATATAGATGTTTAAAATTTTATATTTTTTGCTGGTGCAGACGATATTTTTCCAAACTGTTCAATAAGAACTCTTTTTCTTGCAAGTATATTTGACTTATCAACTATCTTAATCGTAACAACTTCAGGTATTCTATAATAGATTCTGTGACTATTTGACAATAACCCATTTGATACTACTACACTATCCTCAATCTGAGTTGATAAACCTTCAATATCTACTACAAATGGTCTTCCTTCAAAATTATTTTCATCAACTATCCCCTTATTATCTGCAAAACGGAATAATACATATGGTAACTCTATGTCCTGCTTATCGGGTGTATATTCAAAATAATATATCTGCTCAGCTTTTAATCTTTTACCTATAAACAACGATAAATACTCTTTCTCAATACGTGCCAACTCATCTATAATACTCTGCATTGCTTCGCCTACAGGAAATAACTCCTCCTCGCCAAGTAATAGCAATAGCCTTCTCTCTCTAATATTAAGAATAACTTCTGCTGCTTCTTTGGCTTTATCAATCTTACTCTTCTGTACAAGCTGTTTACGCATTACCGGTACTCCGCTATAATCATTCTGTCCTGACACTCTGGAAAGCGATGTATTCTTAATATTATAGTTTGGCTTTAAGGTTGTATTTGTAAACAGATGTTTATCAATACTCTCTCCATTACTGTTATTAAAAACATCATTTACATTTATATTCTCAGGAAAAAATATCAGTCCTTGCTTTGATAATTTTAAATACTCTATACGCTCGTCACCAGGATTTATAACAAACATCATCTCTGAATCCAATTCACGATATTGACTAATAGATATATTGTCTACGTAATACCGTTCATTTATCTCTCTCTCAACTCCTTCTATTCCTAGGAGTAATGAAGCATACTCTGCAAAAGGACCAGGAAAATATTTCTCTTTTACCTGTTTAACTCCAAAAACAAAAGTAGATTTTGGTAATCCATATACTATTGAATTGTCTGATAATGTATCTATTGTCTGTATCTTTTTAGACGTAGCAGTTGTAAAATCAACTGTTTTACATGATACCAAAACAAGTATTGACGCAAAAAAAACAATAACTCTATTCATCTAACTATTCTCCTTTTCTGTTTATATTCTCAATTGCATTATTTTAAATCTCATCATTGCGCATATATTTAAACGCAGACCCTATGTTTTCTATTATATCAGAAGCTATCATTGACTCTTCTGACTGTACATTAAGGGCTATATCAGCCGATAATCCATGTATATACACACCAATACATGCAGCTTCAGAAACAGAATAATTTTGTCCTAACAGCGAAACAATAATACCAGAAAGAACATCGCCACTGCCACCAGAAGCCATACCGCTATTACCTGTAGTATTTATATATACCTTGCCATTATTATCAATAACTGTAGTATATGCACCTTTTATAACTATTGCCACTCTTCTGTCTTTACACCATTTTTTAAGATAAACTACTCTGCTATAACTGTCTGTAAATGTACCAAACAACCTTTCCAACTCTTTTGGATGTGGTGTAAGTATAGCTGATTCAGGTATAATAGCCTCCCAATTCTCTTCTTCTGATAAAATATTAAGAGCATCAGCATCAATAACTATCTTCTTATTACATTTAAGTAATTCTATTACACCTTTTATTGTATTAGGTTTACAGCCTAGTCCTGGACCAACTGCTATAGCTGAAAAACGTTCTATATCTGTTATACCTGTAAATATGTAGTCAGATTCATCAATACACATTATTGCTTCAGGAACAGTAACCTGAGCTATATCGACACATTTAGCAGGTACATGCAACGTAACAAGTCCGGATCCAGCCCTGTACGCAGATTTTGCACACAGTGTCGCAGCTCCCATCATTCCATATTTACCTGCTACAACAAGAACATTACCAAATGTACCCTTATGAGAATAAGGCGAACGAACTTTTAACAGTTCTTTAACATATTCATTTGTAATCATCTGGTAATCTGTATCAATTTCTGCTTTTGCCTTATTGCTCAATCCTATTGGCACAATAGTAAACTTACTTACAAAATCGTAGTTTTCTGCAAACATGAGTGACAATGAAGGTTGTTCAAGTGCTAAAACAAGGTCAGCATTAACAACCCTAGCTTTACTATTATTTAATACAGATTTATTGTCCTCACCAAACAGTCCCGATGGAGCATCAATTGATATAACTGTTAATTCAGACATGTTAATTAAATCAATAATGTCGGCCAACCATCCTGTTACTGGTCTGGTAAGGCCTGAACCAAAAATACCATCAATAATAACAGAATTTTTACCTACAACCAATTCTTTACAATCAAAACCTGTTAGTTCTGTAATATCAACATTTAACTCTTCTAATCTTATATAATTTATTTTAAAATCTTCAGATAAATGTTCCGAATACTTAATAACAAAAACTTTAACAATCTTACCTGCTTCAACCAATTTACGGGCTATTACAAGAGCATCTCCTCCATTATTTCCCGTTCCAGCAAAAATGGTAAAACTACTACTATCTGAATAATTACACATTATTACATCATAACAAGCGCAAGCCGCTCTCTCCATAAGGTCAGTTGAAGATATTGGCTCATATTCTATTGTTTTTGCATCAAGTTGTTTTATCTGATCAGAAAAAAAAAGTTTCATAATTAAAATAAATATTATCGTAATGGTTCATCAAGTTAACCAAAATATGTGTCGTCTGTATATATCTAAATATGAGTTGATATACAACAAATTCACCAATCTTATAACAAAATTAAGCTTTAAAAAAGCAAAAACAAACAAAAAGCAAGCTATAATGCCTTATTTTCCAATAGTTGGAGAGTAAAAAAAGATTTTTATATTTGTCTGGCTTAAGAACAGAAATTATTAAATTGTTAACTAAAAATAATTAATTATGTTTAAAGGACATCCTAAGGGACTATATGTTGCCTTCTTTGCCAATATGGGAGAGCGCTTTGGTTTCTACACTATGATGGGTATTCTTGTATTTTACTTGACAGCCAAGTTTGGTTTGTCTGAGTCAAATGCAGGTTTGGTTTACAGTATCTTTTATGGATCAATTTACGGTCTAGCTCTGCTTGGAGGTATAATGGCTGATAGAACCAAAAATTACAAAGGCATTATCTATATTGGTCTGATTACAATGCTGGCAGGATACGTTTTAATGACTGTTCCTGGCTTTGGACTAATTTTCACGATTGTTGCACTATTTGTAATTGCTTTCGGAAATGGTTTATTCAAAGGTAACCTTCAGGCTGTTGTAGGTCAGCTTTATGATGATCCAAAATATTCTCATCTAAGAGATTCTGCTTTCAGTGTATTCTACATGGGTATTAATGTTGGAGCACTATTTGCACCTTCTGCTGCTGCAGGAGTTATTAATTGGTTCATTAAATCAAAAGGTTTCATCAGAATCGATGCCCTTCCTTCGTTAATTCACAAGCTTCAGGATGGAGTTATTACAGCTGCTGAAAAAGTAGAGTTACAATCTCTTGCTGAAAAAGCTTCTGGAACAACAGTTTCTGATCTTTCTACTTTTGCAAATGATTATCTTTCTGCATACGGATCAGGTTTCAACTATGCGTTTGGTCTTGCTGGTATTACAATGGTTATTTCTTTAATCGTTTATGCACTATTCAAAAGAATGCTTCCTGATGTTAAGAAAGCTGCTGAGGAAAAAGGTGAAGTTGTTGAGATGTCTAAAGAAGAGACAAAGCAGCGTATGACTGCTCTATTCCTTGTATTTGGTGTTGTAATATTCTTCTGGATGGCTTTCCATCAGAATGGACTTACAATGAGTTTCTTCGCAAGAGATTATACTGTTACAGAAGTTGGACCAGCTACATTCTTAGTATTTAATATTTGGTCATTATTATCTATTGTAATAGGTATTTTAGCACTAAGTACACTATTAAAACCATCAGCTTCAGGAAAATCCAGAGGTATTGCAGGAATAGTTACTGTTTTATCAGGAGCTGCTGCATATTACTTCTATACTCAGAATGCAGAAACAAATGCTTTCTCTCCTGAGCTATTCCAGCACTTTAACCCAACTATGATTGTTCTTCTAACACCAATTATTGTTGGATTATTTAGTTGGTTAAACAAAAAAGGTAAAGAACCATCAGCACCAAGAAAGATTGGTATTGGTATGATCATTACATCTTTTGGTTTCTTAATCCTTCTTATTGGTTCATTAGGTTTAGATCCTTTTAATGTAATGCAGTCTAATCCAGATCATGCAAGAGTTGGAACTGGTTGGTTGATTAGTACATATTTCACACTTACTATTGCTGAGCTATTCCTTAGTCCTATGGGTCTATCATTTGTATCAAAAGTATCACCTCCAAAGTACCAAGGTATTATGCAAGGTGCATGGTTAGGTGCAACAGCTGTAGGTAACTTACTTCTTGGAATTGGTAGTTTCATGTATGAAAGAATTGCTATCTGGATGGTATGGGCAATATTCATAGTTCTTTGCTTTATTGCTGCAGGATTTATCTTCTCTATAATGAAAAAACTTGAAAAGGTTGCTAAGTAATTAAATTACATAATATCATATAAATAGGTTGTCATAAAAATGACAACCTATTTTTTTATCACAATTCAAAGGTCTTTTATCAACATTTTTTGATCATTCACGTATAAAACACCAATACTGTACTAAATATCAGAAAATGAAATACAAATTAATATTATTAATACTAATTACTATTCTATACACCGAATTACCTAACGCTCAGGTAAAGAAATATTGGATAAAGTTTAAGGATAAGAAAGAAAATTACTACTCTATTGAAAGACCAGAAGAGTTTCTTTCACAGAAAGCTATAAACAGAAGAGTTACCAACAATATTAAAATAACCGAAGAAGATTTACCTATATCTGACACATACATTAAAGCATTGGAAAACAAAGGCTTCAAAGTTACAAATAGAATAAAATGGTTTAATGGAGTTATAGCAGAAACTGGTAATGATAATACAAACAACCTTAAATCATTAAGTTTTATAACAGAGTACGAATGCATAAATATTAATTACAATAAATTATTTCAGAACAGTCATAACAAATTTGAAAGTGTTGTCTCTCAAAAAAGATCCACCTACAGCTACGGTGAATCAGGTAATTCAATAAAAATGCATCAGGGTACATATCTACATCTTAATGGATATACAGGAGAAGGTATTTCTATAGCCATTCTTGATGCAGGTTTCTATAGAGCAAATATTCTTCCGGCATTTACGCATCTATATAAAAGAGGCAAAATTAAAGGAACAAAGAATTTTGTTGATGATAAGGATGTATACGATTGTCACCCTCATGGTATGCATGTTTTATCCATACTTGGAGCAAATATACCAAATGAGATTGTAGGTACAGCTCCCGACGCTGATTACTATCTGTTAAGATCAGAAAATTCTAATACAGAAAGTATTGTTGAAGAGTATTATTGGACTGATGCTGCTGAATATGCAGACAGTATAGGCATTGATATTATTAATAGTTCACTGGGGTATAACTATTTTGATAACATAAACAAGAATCATAAATATAGTGATTTGAACGGAAAAACAACTGTAGTGAGTAAATCAGCAAGTATTGCTGCACGAAAAGGAATACTTGTTGTTGTAAGCGCTGGTAACGAAGGCAATACAGACTGGCAATACATTACAGCTCCTGCCGATGCGATTAATGTTCTCACTGTTGGATCTGTAGATAATAAGAACTCTCTTACAATGTTCAGTTCTTTTGGACCAACATCAGATGGCAGAATTAAACCAGATATAGTAGCACAAGGTTTAAACCTGGCGGTACAAAACTACGATGGAAAAACATCAACAATTTCGGGAACATCGTTCTCAACTCCTATTATTGCAGGATTAGCAGCATGCCTATGGCAATCTTCGCCACTATTAACAAATACCGAGTTAATCAATTACATAAGAGAGAGTGGAAATATCTATCCCTTTACAAAGAATGGATACGGATATGGAACACCAAATTTTCAATCAGCATTTGAGGCAATAAACAAAATAATTCCCGATTCAGAGAATATGATGAACATAAAAGCCAATCCGATGCCTTTTACTAATAGTTTATTGTTAGAGTTTGAAAGAGACATTATTGTAAAGAGTATATCAATTTTAAATAGCAGAGGAGTTGAAATTTATAGAAAAAATTATCCTGCTACAGAAACAAAAGATATAAATTTGAGTAATTTAGAGCACTTAGCCAATGGTGTATTAATTATTATGATAAAAACAGACAAAGGCTATTGTACTAAAAAACTCATTAAAACATAAATGGAACACAGAACTTTATCGGGTTTAAACAATGAGATAAAAACATCGCTGTATAAATCGTTTCCGGACACAGTATGGGTTGTGGCAGAGATAAGCGAAATAAAGGTTAACTATTCAGGTCATTGCTATATAGAGCTAATAGAGAAAGAAAGCAATAAAAATCAGATACTTGCAAAATCAAGAGCTACCATTTGGGCATACGTATATCGTATGCTTTCTGCTTATTTTAAGGATAGTACGGGGTATGATCTTCAGGAAGGATTAAAAGTTCTAATTAAAGCCAATGTAGAGTTTCATGTTTTATACGGTATGAGTCTCAATATTGTTGATATTGATCCTGGGTATAGTCTTGGTGACATTGAAAAACAAAAACAAGAGGTTATAAGCCAATTAAATGATGATGGAATAATAGATCTTAATAAAGAGATTGAATTGTCAATACTACCCGGAAAACTAGCCGTAATATCATCAGAAACAGCAGCAGGTTATCAGGATTTTTGCAAACAGATCATGCAGAAAGGCGATAAATTCAATATAACATTTGAATTATTTCCAGCACTAATGCAAGGTGATAAAGCTTCAGCATCTATAATATCTGCTTTAGATAACATATACACAATAAGTAATAGATACGATGCTGTTATTATTATCAGGGGTGGTGGTGCAAAAGCCGATATGCATTGCTTTAATGAGTACGAATTAGCAGCAAATATTGCGCAATTTCCGTTACCTGTACTTACAGGCATTGGTCATGAAAAGGATGAATCTATTGCAGATATTGTAGCAAATACAAAACTAAAGACTCCAACTGCAGTTGCCGATTATATTTGCGACAAATTCTCGTCTCAAGAAGCGTACATTCAGGATATTACATCTATATTCTCAAATACTGTACAACGAATTATATTTCAGGCTGGTAATCAACTAAACAATACTAAACTGAGAATAGCTCCAATTGTGAATGATCAGATACATAGCAAAAAAATAGATATTACAGATATAATAAATAAGCTCAACAGATCAGTAAAAAACATTACTATGGAAGAATCTGCAAAAACAGATCTTCACAAACAAAAACTAGACAATTATATAAACTCAACTGTTTCGTTAGAGAAACAAAAACTGACAAACTTCATTAAACAAATAAATATAAAGGCTATAAAGTTTATTAGAGAAGAGAATACTATTATTGAATTAATGGATGAACGTAAGAAAGCTAATGATCCTACTACAGTAATAAACAAAGGCTACTCTATTATATCAAGAAACAATAAAATCATACAATCTGTTAATGATATTAATATTAGCGACGAAATAGATATTATAATTAAAGACGGCAAAATAAAAGCTATTGTAACAAATAAATAAAAGAGATGGCAAAAAAGAATATTACATATAAAGAGGCTATTACAGAAATAGAAGAGATAATTGAGAAAATAGATAACCGTGAACTTGATGTTGATGAGCTATCTAAAAATGTTAACAGAGTATCTGAGTTATTAAAAATATGCAAAACTAAGCTCCACAAAACAGAAGAGGATGTAAAAAGCATATTAAATGATATTGACGAATAAAAAAATCCGCTTCATAAAAAGAAGCGGATCTTTCTTATAATATATAAAATAGATTACTGTTTTTTCATTGCCTGAGGCTTAAGCATATACTCAGGATCAAGAATCTTTTCAAGCTCCTCTTTTGATAGAAGACCTTTCTCTAAAACAAGATCGTAAACACTTCTGTTATCTCTAAGAGCCTCTTTTGCTATCATTGATGAGTTCTCATATCCAATAACCGGGTTAAGAGCTGTAACAAGGCCTATACTATTGTACACAAGTTCTTTACAACGATCTGCATTAGCTGTAATGCCGTCAATACATCTATGTTTAAGAGTAGACATACCATTTTTAAGCATCTCTATTGATTCAAACAGACTTTGAATAATAACCGGCTCCATAACATTAAGCTCTAACTGACCTGCTTCTGCAGCCATCGTAACAGTAAGATCGTTACCTATTACTTTAAATGCAATCTGATTTACTACCTCAGGAATAACAGGATTAACTTTTCCTGGCATAATTGAAGAACCTGGCTGCATTGGCGGAAGGTTAATCTCATTAAAACCTGTACGTGGTCCAGATGACATCAAACGAAGATCATTACAGATCTTAGATAGTTTAACTGCAAGACGCTTAACCGCAGAAGAGAACATTACAAATGAACCTGTATCTTGTGTTGCTTCAACAAGATTTGATGCATTAACAACCTTAAGTCCAGTAATCTCAGACAGGTGTTTAACCACCTTATCATCATAACCTGGTGCTGAGTTAATTCCGGTACCAATAGCTGTTGCACCCATATTTATCTCAAGGAATAGTTTAGCATTCTGATCAAGACGATCAATCTCCTCTTCAAGTGTTGTTGCATACGCCCCAAATGCTTGCCCAAGAGTCATAGGCACAGCATCCTGAAGCTGTGTACGTCCCATCTTAATAATTCCAGAAAACTCATCAGCTTTTACTTTAAATGAGTCTATAAGCTTTCTTAGATCATTCAATAAAGTAAGATTACTATTTATAAGTGCAATCTTAACTGATGTTGGATATGCATCGTTTGTACTTTGCGATAGGTTAACATGATTATTTGGATGACAGAACTGATACTCACCTTTCTCTTTGCCAAGAATTTCAAGAGCACGATTTGCAATAACCTCATTAGCATTCATATTTGTAGATGTGCCTGCTCCACCCTGAATCATATCAACTACAAAGTGTGTATGATATTTTCCGTTAATAATTTCGTTACAAGCAGCAACAATAGCATCACATACCTCTTTATCAAGTATTCCTAGATCGCAGTTTGCCTTAGCAGCAGCCATTTTAACATAAGCTAACCCTTTAATTATTTCAGGGAAAAAATTAAGAGTAACTCCTGAAATATTAAAATTCTCAATAGCTCTTAAAGTCTGAACTCCGTAGTAATACTCATATGGTACATCTCTGTCACCTAATAAATCGTGCTCGCTACGCGTTCTTCCTGACTCATACTGTGCTGCTGAATTTAGCAAGTGATTATTTGCATGACGCATTCTTCTGCTAATAACTTTTGTTACATTAGCTAAAACCTTAATTGCAACCTGCGGGTTTTCATCAAAGTAAGACTTTGTAACAGACAATACAGATGTATCAGCTAAAGCTTTGGCCGAAGTAGAGTGAGTTACATCTGCCCCTATAGCTCCTTCACCCAAAAAGTCTCCAGAGTTAAATACTGTTAACCTTGTCTCAGCTCCAAGAGGCGACTTCTTAAATAATTCAACCTCCCCTTCACTTATAATAAAGATATCCTGACGCGGACCATTCTCTTCAAAAAGGAATTCTCCTTTATTATAGCTTTTTGGTTGTAACTTGGATACTAATCCGTTCAACTCTTCATCAGACAATCCTTTAAAGAGCTCTACTCCCTTTACGAAATCTAAAATCTTATCTGCTTTCATCTGTTTATAATTATTTCTCAGTTACCAGATGGAACTCGCATTCATAGTCATTCTCATGTGTGAGAAAATCCTTTACCCATGCTCGTCTCATCTGTAAATATTATTTTACTTGCTGTCAGAATGAATGTTTATTGCTTTATATGCCATTATTAAAGGTAAACATTTTATCTGTTTTTATTCCCTTTTCTGAAACTGTATTAGTACAATACAGAAACACTTTCTCTTCTCTGCAAAGGTATATAGCAAAAGACATAAAAAAACTGTTCCTTAGTATTTAAATATATATTTAAGAGCATAAAATTAACTCTATAAACCTAAAAAAGGCCGTCAGATTGGGAGTCTGACAGCCTTTTAACCATGCTACTATTGATATAACTAATTTATTAGAAAGGACTTAAACTATTACAGATTAGTAATGTTTAAGTATTTAAGAATTCTTTATTCAACCTGAAACGATAAACTCTTTACTGCGAATCTAGATACTCGTTTCTCAATATAATCTGACGACTCTAAAAACGTTGCCAGTCCTTTAATCTCGCATCCATCTAAACCTTTTACTTTGGCACTATTATATAGCACCTTTGACAAATGTTTAATCTGCTGTTGTCCTACTTGCAAAACCTGAACAATATCAATATCATCTACAACCAGTTTTTCGGATACGCTTTTTAATCGTAAAATATTATTATCCGATAATTCATTAATCTGTTTATATGTTAATGCCACGGGGTCTTCATTTACAGATAATACACCAATTATTTTATGCGACTGTGGATCTATTATTGGTGCTCCAGCAAAACTGCAATCAATTGCAATATCATGTTGTATTTTGATAACACCATTATCAACATATTTACCTGTAACAATTCCGTGATAAAGTGACAAGTTATTTTTTGAACCACTACCTAAAACCACAATCTCCTGTCCTACAACAACATCCTCTGATAAGGACATTACCAAAGATTGTTTTTTTCTATCCGATAGAAAATACGCATCAATTACACCAAATCCCCACTTATTACTTCCAGGCCCCACTCTTAACTCATCAACAAATTCAGAATAATCAATTGTAAACTTTAACTCCTCTGTATAACCATCATTTGCATAAAATGTGATAGTTAAATCTGTTGCCTTTTCATTAGTAAAAATCTCCTGCGAAGTAACTACAAAGCTTTTAACCTTAAAACCTGTATAGGTTTCAAGAACATAACCCATTTCGCCTCTTAATTCAAGTCTGCAAATTGTTCCAGCTATTTCGTTCCAAAGATTTTTATACATAATTTAATGTTTTACCAATTAGTTTTATTCTCTTTTCATGCTTCTTTCAAGACCTAATACTATGAAGTATTTTGTCTCTTAAATTTCTTTTGTAAAAATATTATCAATTTTTCTTTCTTACAATTGTCAATGTTGTCAATTTTTTTTTCCGGCTTTTCAGAGGATAAAAAAAAATCGAAAAAAATTTCATTTTTTCGATTTTTTAAATCATATAAAATTATCAATCAACGCATTACATCCTGAAAAAAAATTAAAAAAAATTAAAAACATTACTCATTAAACGTGCAAATCCGTCATTCGTATTTGAAGGTATGACAAGGTATTTTTCCTTCAAATCATGGGGTGCATTTTCAACAACATAGCTATTTCCTGCATAATTTAACATATCAATATCATTATAATCATTCCCAACTGATATTATTTCTGAAACAGATATACCATATTTTTTAGCTATAAAATCTATTCCTGTAGCCTTTGATACATCTTTAGGAAATATCTCTATCCAGGTAGATTCTCCATTAAGCGGAGATGTTGTTCTTATCACATTCATATCTGGCAAAAGAGCTCCAATATGTTTACTTAGAGCCGGATTTTCTACAATTGCAACAAATTGCGCTGCATTACCAACCCATTTTTTACCATTAATATTATTACCATAACCATTATATACAGATATGCGTTTATGAAAATCTGTATTCTCGCTGTTTCCTTCATAATATAAAAAGTGATGGTTATTCGGAATTGTATTGTGCACCATAAACGATAAATTCTCAGATTTTAACAACTCAATAATATACTCAACCTTTTCATTGTCAATACATCTGTTATATATTATCTCTCCTGTCTTCCAATCCATAATACCCGCGCCCGACGAGAACACAAGATAGTCTATTGGTAAACTGGCATCTAATACTTTCTTTGCTGAGTATAACGAACGCCCGGTAGCAATAACTCTTAACACATTTTTTTGCTCAAGAGTTTTGAGTGCATTTAGATTCAACTCAGACATTTTACTGTTGTTATCCAACAGGGTACCATCAAGATCGGTAGCAACTAATCTTCCAGACATATAATAACTATTAATAAATTCGACTCAAATTTAAGGTTAATTAACCATTAAATTATTTTGAATGATCATCTTTTTTATTAAATTTAAGCATCCAAAAAATCAAAATTCAATTGCTATGACAAAGACCATAACATTTAACGAGCTTAGAAAAATCAAAGATATGTTACCTGACGGTAGTATGAAAAAAATTGCTGAGAAACTAAACTTAAGCGAAGATACTGTCAGGAATTATTTTGGTGGCTCACATTATAAAGAGGGTAAAAGCGTTGGTATTCATGTTGAACAAGGACCTGATGGAGGATTAGTTACGCTAGACGATACAACAATTCTTGACATTGCAATTGAGATGTGCGAGGAGTGTAAAAAAGGATAATATAACCAAGTTCATAAGACAATACTACTAAAACCAAAAAACCCAAGCAGAAAAGGCCACTTTTCTGCTTTCTTTTTTAATCTAATGCGTTATACTTCTTATTCTGATCTATTTAAATTTACAATAGAGTATATAAATTCTATTTTCTCTACATCTCCTATCCCATCACACGATACCTCGCATCATATAAGAACATGGCTTAATGCGAAAAGAATATCTGATATTGCTTCTCAAAAATTTAATTCTAACAAGTTAGAAGCACTAATGATTGCATGCATGTTTCATGATACAGGACTTTCTATTACGAAATCGGAGAGACACGGACACTATAGCACACAGATATTTATAGATTTTTGCAAACTGACAGGATATTATTCTGAATATAATAAATGTATATGCAATGCTATATCTGATCATGATAATAAAAATTATATCAATAGATATAAAAAAGATCCATTCTCGATATATAATATACTACCCGTAGCTGATGATCTGGATGCTTTAGGATACATTGGTATTTTCAGATATGCGGAAATATATCTTATGAGAGGTTTCTGCAACAAAGATATCCCTAAAAGAATAATAAGTAATGTAAACAAAAGGTGGAATAACCTAAGTAAAATATACAAAGATAGCAACCTTACTACTCTGTTTGAGGAGAAATATCAAAAACTGATATCATTCTATAATCAAACAGATAAAGGGGTTGTATATTTATTTATTAACTTTATTTTAAAGAATATAGATAATTATAAGACAATTGAAGAATTTACACAGATACTTGTAAAAGAGAACAATCCAATACTCAGAAATATTGCTATAAAAATAGAGAAAGAGATAGGTGCCTTTTACTGACACCTATATACTTTATAATTATCTAATTTGCAGATCAAGAGATTTTTTATTGTTAAGATATAGTGACAACATATCACCAATCTTTACAGATCCAATACCTGCTGGAGTTCCTGTATAAATAAGATCACCTATTTTTAATGTAAAATACCTTGATACATACGATATGATTTGATCAATAGAGAATATCTGATCAGATAAGATTCCCTCCTGAACTGTATTTTCATTCTTATCTAATCGTATTTTAATATCATTTAAATCACCTAACTCATCAATATTATAAAAATCTCCTATCGGAGCTGATCCATCAAATGATTTTGCAATTTCCCATGGTCTACCCTCTTTAATACATGTTGTGAGTAAATCATGAGCCGTAAAATCAATTCCAACACCAATCTGATTATAGTACCTAGATGCAAATTTGGGCTGTATATTTTTTCCTACCCTATTTATCTTAACCACAATCTCCGCTTCACAATACAAATCTTTTGTAAAATCAGGATAGTAAAATGGTTGTCCCTTTTTTAGATATGCCGAATCAGGTTTAGTAAAAAACACAGGTTCAACAGGTTTTTCAACTCCAAGCTCATTAATCAGACTGTTGTAGTTTTGTCCAATACAAATTATTTTCATCTGGCTAAATTTACTATTCAATAGTCAGATAAAACTCACATTATAATCATCCTCTCACTTGAGGTAAGTCTTTACTCATGCTTCGTTTCATCTATATATTAATATTTCAGTACAAATATTATATCCCTAAAACAGTTTTCCCGTAAACGATCTTAATTTTATCTGCGTAAGTATCTTCTTTGTATATAAAGGAAAATCTCCATTTATCATCCAACCGTAATATCCCGAATCTTTTTCAAGCACAGAACTTACTGATTGACCTTTATATTTTCCGAAATTAAATACCTCAACACCTTTGTCATTATAAACAATTCGTCCGGCAAAATCAACATTTTTGCTCTGTGTAGAGAACTCTGCCAGTTTACTTATATCATTTACAACTGGAACTGAAATATTACCTTTAGGATCTTTATACTCTACACTCTTATACCTGTCTAGCTGTGATTTCAGCACCTCATATGTTGCTCTTGTATCAGCCATTGCGCTATGAGCATTCTCCAGATTCTTACCACAATAAAATTTATATGCTGCAACAAGCGTTCTCTGTTCCATTTTATGAAAAATTGTCTGCACATCAATAAACTTTCTCTTTCTGAAATCGAAGTCTATTTCAGCTCTTAAGAACTCTTCTGCTAAAAGCGGAAAATCAAATCTGTTAGAATTGTATCCTGCAAAATCGCATCCTTCAAGAAAAGCAGATAACTCTTTTGCTATCTCTTTAAAGGTTGGAGCTTCTTTTATATCTTCATCGTTAATACCATGTATATCTGATGATTCTTTTGGTATTGGTATTGTTGGGTTTATTCGAATATCTTTTAGATCTTCTCTACCATCAATATTTACTTTTATTACAGACAGTTCAACAATTCTGTCTTTGGCAACATCAATCCCGGTTGTTTCAAGATCAATAAAAGCAAGGGGATTCTTTAAATTCAACTCCATTTAAGATTATTTTTATCAGCAAAAAATAAAGGTTGCACATTACTGAGCAACCCTAATACTATTTCATTAATATCATATTATCCATTTACCATCATTGGCATTAATAACATAAGAACATCTTCCTGTTCATTATCTTTCTCAAGAGGTAATAATAATCCAGCACGAGTTGGATCTGAAAGCTCTAGTACAATATCGTCTGAATTAAGGTTTGATAGAATCTCAATAAGAAACAACGACTTAAAACCTATTGCCATTTCATCACCTTCGTATTGACATGCAAGACTCTCTTTACCCGAAATAGAAAAATCTAAATCCTGTGCAGACACCTCCATGTTGTTACCTGAAAGAGATAATTTAATAAGGTTACTTGCCTGATTAGAATATACAGATACTCTCTTAAGAGCACTTAAGAATCCTATTCTATCAATTACAACTTTATTAGGATTATTTGCAGGTATAACTGAATTATATGCAGGATAATTACCCTCAACTAATCTACAAACCATCATATAGTTTGGTAGTGTAAAGTATACATTCTTAGAATCAAACTTTATAAGTACCGCTTCTTCACCTTTTGGTAATACATTTCGTAATAATCCTGATGGTTTCTTTGGTAAAATAAATGAACATTTATCGTCTGCACGTAAATCTGTACGTTTATATCTTACCAATTTGTGTGCATCAGAAGCAACAAACGTAACATCTTCAGTACTCATCTCAACAAAAACACCATTCATTACCGGACGTAATTCATCATCGGCAGTTGCAAATATTGTTTTCTCAATACCACACAACAGAGCATTTGAGTTCATTGATATTTCACTTACAGAACCATCAAGATCAGGAAGCGAAGGGAATTCTTCTCCATTCTGTCCGACAATAGTATACTTACCATGCTCACTTTGAATTAATATCTGCTGGTTCTCAGTATTTATATCAAAAGTAAGTGGCTGCTCAGGCGTATTTTTTAACGTTTCAATCAATACCTTTGCAGGTATTGCTGTAACACCCCCTTCTGTAACATTATCTAACACCATACTTGTAACAAGAGTTGTTTCAAGATCTGATGCTGTAATTGTAAGCTCATTTCCCTTTAACGAAAACAAAAAGTTATCTAAAATAGGAAGAGTATTCTTATTACTAATAACTCTATTCACCACTTGCAAGTGACTTAATAGCTCAGTACTAGATACAATAAACTTCATCTATATAATTGTATTTATTATTAATCAATGTTTTGTGTATAATATACGTATTATACATTCAAAAACCAATATTACAAAAAAAAGATTAGCTCCCCAACCTATAAATACATAAGTTTTTAACTTTTAAAACATAGTTATCTACATATGTTGAAAAACTTTAAATCTTAACACCTATTTAAAATAAGAATACTCTTTAAGAAATTTATCAAGAGATAAGTACGGCACCTCATAAACCTTATCATCATTATTATAGACCACATAAGCATTAAACAGATCTTCATCACCGGATTTGCCCAGCTTCTTATAAACTTTGATTATATGCTCTTTTTTAGCTTTTAAATGGACTCTTGCCAATAATTGCGATTTGTTGTCCTCTTCAAAACTGTTATCCCTCTTAATGCTTTTATATCGCAATCTGGATGCAAACGATAAAAAGCTATACAACTTATCCTTATTAGCAACAATCACAAACTCTTCTCTATCTTTTGAAACAACAAACTGCCCATCTGGTCTTCGTTTTAATTTAAACGATTCCAAATCATTATCGTAATAATATACATCCATTTCTGTTATATACTCTGGTGATAACAGAAACACAACATTTGACAACCAATAACGTTTATCTAAGGAAAAAAGATCTGAAAAGCTTCCTGATACCCCTGCTATTTTAAGGTAACACGGAGCCTCTTTATTATCAACATCAACAAAAATATCTGTACCAGAATTGTAGAATCTATATAATCTAACTATATCATCACCCGATTTTACTACAACATTTTTAAAAGCCTTCATATCTCCTCTGCCTATTGCTGCAGAATATTTATATTCAATCGGTGCCTCAATGACCAATAAAGGCAACAAATTATTTATCATTGCAATATTTTTCTCCTCTACATACAATTCTGTTCCTAATAAACGCCATACACCTTGCTCTTTATCAAGTATTATAGTATCCGTATCAGAGGTTATATAATATTGTGTAACAGACGATGTATTTTCTATAGCAAAATCTGATGAGGTAATATCAAAATCATCTGAAGACAAAGAGTAACCATACCAAATAAGCAATATAATAACTAATACAACACCTAGTAATAAAACTATTTTACCCTTCATATTTCTAAATTTGTTTTTCAGTTACCAAATAGAACTCGCATAATTTTAACATTCCCATGTATGCGAAAATCCTTTATTCATGGTCGCTCAATTTATAATTATCTATTTCCTTTTTATCGAGTACCTGCGTTTACGATACATTGTAATAACACCCCCCATTATAACTATCACAAATAAAGGAGCAATCACATTTACCACCTGCCAATATCTTCTGTTTATCAACAACTCTTTTTTATCTATTAGCCTCATAGCCAACTCTCCAGATTTTAAAGAGGTTATATTATTATTATCACACATGTAGTTCACTATACTTCTTATAAAGTCAGCATTACCATATGTTTTTTTAGAGAAACGATCATACCCAATAGGTATAACTGATTTTCCCTGAGCACGCATAGCGACCTCATTCTTTATTATATCGGCATCAGAAACAACAATTATTTTTCCCTCACCTTTTGAAGTTGGTTTAAACTCTATTC
The DNA here is from genome assembly GCA_002454955.1 of Bacteroidales bacterium UBA6680. Taxonomy (GTDB): domain Bacteria; phylum Bacteroidota; class Bacteroidia; order Bacteroidales; family UBA6680; genus UBA6680. The sequence goes on along the minus strand of DKJY01000174.1, from coordinate 10,431 downwards.
CTGTTGTTCTCTCTAAAGTAGTAATTACACGATTCTTAAACACCGATTTAAAATCTCCCTTTAACAGAACAGCAATAGGTACATCCCCTGTTGAAAAATCACTTTTGGCTGGATTCTCATTAATTTCACCAAGATCTATAAAGTCAGGAACCCTCTTAATACGAGTAAGATCTGAAGTACGCAATAATACCTCCTTCTCAATATTCTTATCGCCTACAAAATCAATACTACTTACATATGCTGACTTAACATCATTCAATCCTTTAACAATTGCATTATCTGAAGATGCAAGAAGAGGCATATACATCCAAGGCGCAGGCAAAAACTGAGCGTTCTGACCCGGAGGAGCCGTATTAATAGGTATTTGTAAACATCTATAATCCTGAACCAGAATTGGATTTATTCTAATACCATAATTAAAGAACATATCATTTAGATTCATATCCTTTACAAGCGACATTGTTCTTCCTGTATACCTAAGAGAATCTGTATTAACATTTACCTGATCTACAAACCAAATAATGCTCTTTCCTGACATAAGATATTGATCTAGTATATACTTATCCTGTTCTGAGAATTTATTTTTAGGATCTGCTACGATAATACATTCAGTCTGCGCAAGCGTCTTAATATTATTCAAACTTATATTCCTAACATCATAAAACTCTGACAATATACGCTTAGCATCAGCTATTTCCAACTCTGATGCTTCTGAATGCCCTTTAACAAACCCTACTCCAGGTTTCTTTTCCTGAAGTATCATTTTTAACGCATATGTTAACTCATACTCCAACAACTCTATTGAATTATTTATATTCTCATCGCCAGAGAATATCGGATTATTCTTAAGAATATTCACTGAAACCGACTTCTTTCCACTACTCATTATCAAACCAGGAAACACAATTTGTTGCGTTACCGATCCTTTACTGTCTCGTTGCTGAAAATTAATTGGTGATATTCCTACTCTTATCAGATCATCATAAAGTCTTTTCCTTACCTGACCCGACCTGCTTCTTGAAGGATCTATAAACTCAAATTTAAACCCCGATCCTGCATACGCCTTAAATTCCACTAGTTGATCCTTTAATGCATTCTTCAGCCGCTTAAGTCCTATTGGCATATCTCCATCAAGATATACCTTTACATAGACCCTTTCATCAATATCAGACAAAAACTCCTTTGTAGATTCTGTTAGCGTATATTTACTTTCATCTGTAAGATCGATTCTAAACCTTATGCCATTTGAAATAAAAATCACTATTACAAACAGTACAATAATACCTATCAGACGCAGTAACGAATTATTCTTTTTAACCATCTCTTTCTTTAAAATAAATGTACAACTACCTTCTTTTCACGACATACACAGTAGCTGAAATAAAAACAACAACAATACCGGTAAAATATATTACATCTCTAATATCTATAACTCCACGACTTATTGATACATAATGCTCATTAAGGCCTATGTTTACAAAAAACATCTCCAAGTTTTGCAAGCCAGGTATTGTAGATATAAAATCAAATCCAAGATATAAAACAAAACACAAGACAGCCGCTAGTAAAAATGACACTATCTGATTACTAGTTAAAGCCGAAGAAAAAAGACCTATAGATGTATAAACGGCCGTAAGAAATAACAATCCAATATAAGAACCAATAGTTGCCCCAATATCTATGTTACCCATAGAATTAAGAGAGATCAAATACACAACAGTTGGTATCAGAGCCATTATTGTTAAAATAAAAGCAGCCATAAATTTTGCCATAATAAGCTTAAATTCAGTAAACGGACGGGTTAATAACAGTTCAAACGTTCCCGAACGTTTCTCTTCTGCAAACATTCGCATTGTAACCGCTGGAATTAACAGCAACAAAAGTAATGGTGATAATGAAAACAACGACCCCATTGAAACAATTCCAATATCAAGCACATTGTTCTCTCCCGGAAAAACCCACATAAACAATCCATTAAGAATCAGGAACAACACCATTACTACATAACCTGTTAACCCATAAAAAAACCCAATAATCTCTTTTCTAAACTGCGAAAACATATTCTTTTCTTATTATTTTGTTTCTGACAAATTTAATATTTCAAACAGTAAAATCGCATTTTTTTATACCTTTGCTGTAGCCCAATATCTGAATAACTAAACAAAATTGCACAACAAACAGTAATACTCAATCTGTTCTAAACTCTTATTGATAACAAATAATAGAATGAAAAAATTGTTTCTGGCAATATCTTTAATCTTCATATTAATAAATACATATAATCAAAGTAAAGACAACTTTAAAGAATACCTGATTATCAGCGGCAAATACGTACACGGTATAATTATGCCACACCACAGTCATATTTCATATATGATTAATGATTTTAGCAGAGGAGGCGAGATATCAATAACAAAAAAAGCAAAAGGCAACAAAAGATGGCACGCACTATATGGATATCCTGAGACAGGTATAAACATGTATTTTACAAGTTCTGGCAACACCAATGTGTATGGTTACATCGGATCAATATCGGCTTATGCAGCATTTGATATTATTGAAACAAGACATTACAATATGAATATAAATACAGCTATTGGTTTGGCTTTTGCATCAAAAAAATGGGATATAAAATTCAATAAAGAAAATCTTGCTATAGGATCAACAGTTAACGCATATCTTATGCTAGGCATATCTAACAGTATAAGTATAGCAAAAAAAACTAAAATAGAAGCGGGCATACAGTTTCGTCATGTTTCAAATGGGAAAACAAAATCACCAAATTCAGGACTAAACTTCATAACCACAAGCATAGGTATAAAGTATATGTTTGGAAATTACAACATAAGCACTCCTTCTATCAAAAGATATAACTTCAGTAAAAACGAATATTCATTTATACTTTCTGCTGGACTTAAGAATCCGCAAAGATGGATTGATAAGAAATGCCTGATATCAACCCTTGAAACAAACTACTTAAGACAGGTTAATGAGAAAGAGTTGTGGGGTTGCGGCATTGATATATTCTACGACTCATCTATAACAGCTGAACAAAAAGACAAAAGGATTAAGGAAGATCCCGTGAAAACCATAAGCATTGGTATTCATGGCACTTACGAGCTAAAAATGGGAAAAATACGATTCTCATTTCAGCAAGGTTTTTATCTGTTCGACAAATATAAAGACAAAGGATTACTATACAATAGATTAGCCATTAAATACCCAGTCAATAAATTTTTGATTGCAAAGATTGGACTTAAATCACATTATGCTAAAGCTGATTATATTGAGTGGGGTATCGGATATCGATTCAATTAAATACAAACACTACAAATATGAGAATTAAACTTTCAATACTAACTATTCTTATAACATTAACCATAGGTTGTAAGAAATCTATATTTGGAGTAGGTAAAGAGACCAATAAAACCTTTGATTTAAATCAATATAGCGAGATTGTATTAAACAACAGCTTTGATATTGAATTTATTCCCGACATTAAGGATTATGCAGAAGTAACTGCCGGAGAAAAAGTAATGAAAGACATAAGTTTAGATGTTAAGAAAAATAGATTAACAATTAACGACAACAGTAGTTTCAATTGGATAAAAGGATTAAATTTACCAAAAATCCGATTGCATTACACAAACATTGACAGCATTTTAATTACTGAGACATGCAAACTACGCAATGTAGATACTATTAAAAACCGTTCAAATTTTAAAATTCGGTCAACTACTCCTTATATAGACATAAAGCTCACTGTAGACGTAAACAAGTTAACAATTATTTCCTCCGAAAAACAAGAGGGATATATCTTAATATCCGGAAAATCAGAACATTTTCATATAGCTAACTACGGAACCACAACCCTTGACTCAAGAAATTTATATTCTAACAGTATAGATATATATCATAATAATATAAGTCCATGTCATATAAGAGCTAGAATATGGGCAAGAGTTATCATCTGTAAAAAAGGTGATGTATATATCCATGGGGCTACATCTACAATTCAACGCATACAGCACGGAACAGGCAATCTATACCTAATAAGTGACAAATAGAAACTCCTCCTCACTATGATCTACTTTACGTACATTTTCATAAGGTATCAACTGAACATTCTTATAGTAGAATTTAATAATATCCTCATATAGAAATCCTTTTCGCGCCATATTCATAGCCCCTATCTGACTAAGTCCTACTCCATGTCCATATCCTTTTCCATGAAAATAAACATAAGTCCCTCGTTGCTTTATAGAAAAGAATGACGATCTAAGTTTAAATCTATCACGTATATCACGCATTTCAATACATTCTTTTCCTAAGCAGAAATACTGCTTTCTCTTTTTCATATTAAAAGATACATGTTTATTTATAGCTTTATCCGAGAATCCAACAGATTTCAGAAAATCTCGCCATACAGATAACTTAACCTTTCTTGTCCATTTGGCATTTCGTTGATTAAGTGAATAAGGATCTTTTTTTGCTCTTAAATAAGGCAATGCCTCAGACCACACTTCTTCTGAATTAGCAGTTTCTCCTCCAGAATTAGAATGATACACAGACAAAATAACCTCCTTTAGTTTATCAACAATAACAAGATGATCTGTACTCTTAACACAATTATCAATCTCAGAATTTACTGAATTACGCCCATGATACGCCTGACAATGAACTCTATCGCATAGATTAAATCCTTCGTGGGTATGCTTATTTATATGTCTTACAGCATAAGTTCTTGATATTAGAGCCTGTGCTTTATAGTACTCAAATTCAGATGCAGGTCCTCCTTCAGCAAGCACCACCCCTGATATATACTTGTTCATTGCAACATGGTTTATCAGCTTTAATTTACCTTCATAAACTGTTATAACAAGATCATCATCATAACTCCTTGATTTTAGAGATGGCCAAACAGGTTTTATCCTGAAATATCCATTCGGATTTTCACTTTTTATACTAACATATGTGAATTTTCCGAGATTTTTATTCCCATTATGAACTGAAACCATTCCCTCATTTGCAGACAAATATATCAGGCTTCGATTATCTAGTCTATACTGAACAGTATCGTTGCCGGTAAACAGATAATAAGACATTACCGGCGTAAAAACCACTGTAGTAATTTCTTTATTATAATATATACATATATCCAGATTTTTCTCTTGCGCAAAAGATAAACACCTGATTAAAACACTCAACAATATGACAACGATAATTCTGTACATTGACCTATTACGTAAATTTAACAACAAATATTACTATAGCATAGATAAAAGTTGCTAATATAATACCTTTTCCTCCTCTATATTTTAATCTGTTAATATACAGATAAAACATTCCAAGGTTTGGCAAAGAAGCCAGACTAAGTAGTTTTACAAAGAGATCAATAAAAACTTTTGATTTTATCATCTCCATATACCAGTCATTTACTTTAAAAATGAGAAAAACTGATACAATAACTGCAGGAATCAATATTCCTTGAATAAATCCAACAAAAAATCTATCTGGTATAAATCTATTAAAATCCATAGTAAATTATTCTAAATCGCTTGCAAGAGAATCAATAAGTTGGTAATTAGTAAGATCTATAGTTATCGGCACAACAGATACATATCCATTATTCAACGCCCATTCATCAGTATCCTCGCTCGTTGGTTCGTCATTCACATAATACCCTGTAAGCCAATAATAATCACTACCACGTGGATCTGTTCTTTTATCAAATTCCTCCACCCAACGTCCTTTTGTTTGTCTACAAACCTTTATCCCCTTTATCTCTTCTATTTTTCCTATCGGAATATTTACATTCAGACATGTTCCTAATGGCAATCCTTTATCTACAACATGTTTAACAACTGTCTTACCATATTCTACAGATGCTGAAAAATCTGCATTTCTGGAATAATCAAGTAATGATACTCCAACAGAAGGACACCCATTAAGACACCCCTCTATAGCTCCTGCCATTGTTCCGGAATACATTAAACTTATCGATGAATTAGATCCGTGATTAACACCTGATAACACTAAATCAGGTTTTCTATCAAGAATCTGATTCATTGCAATTTTTATACAATCAGCTGGTGTTCCATTACACGCATATATTGTAATGCCTTCCCTCTCTTCCAATTTACGAATTCTCAAAGGTACTTTTATTGTTATTGCATGCGACATTCCTGAATTACCTGTTTCAGGCGCTACAGCAATAACTCTTCCAAATCCTCTGGCTATATTTATCAATGCCTCAAAACCTGTTGAATAATAACCGTCATCGTTAGTTAATAATATAATCCTCTCGTTATTTCCTTCTACACTCATAATTTATTTACCTGTTATAAATATTTATACAAACATGTATAAACAATAATAGTCTATTATAGTATTTAATGCAACTACATTTTACACAAATTATCAACAAAGGCTCTCTACTTTCCTTATACTATTTATTCTTTGAACCAGAGTTGGGTGGGAATAAAGACAAAAAACCACAAAAGGGTGCGGGTTAGGGTGAGAATAATTCTTTACCGTAAGATTACCTAATCCTGAAATAAGATCATCTCCACATCCGTTTGTTGCGGCAAAATTATCTGCTTGATACTCATTGAATCTTGAAAAAAGATTGAACAGAAAACCAACAACAGATGATATGGGTGAAAATAATAGCCCAAAAGCAATAAGACCTGCAAACACAGTATGATTGTTTACTCCTATCGCCTCTGATAGATTTGGATTACTCAAAAATAGTGACAAAATCCAAAAAGTTACACCCGTTTGCAGAATCGACAATACAATACTTTTCTGAATATGTTTATACTTATAATGACCTATCTCATGTGCCAAAACAGCAACAATCTCATTAACAGCTAACTGATCTATAATATTATCATAAAGAACTATCTTTTTACGTTTACCCATTCCACTAAAAAAGGCATTTCCTTTTGTTGATCTTTTCGACCCATCCAATATATATACATCTGATAATTCAAAATTCACTCTATCACAAAATTCTCTGATAGCTGATTTCAGTTCACCATCCTCTAAAGGCGTAAGTTTATTAAAAAGTGGCAAAATTATTGATGTGTGAAAAATTGCCATAAACAATGAGAATCCAGAAAAAGCAACCCATAAATATAGCCAAAACCACTCTCCCGTTACACTATAAAACCACACAAAAAGAGACAACAATCCTCCTCCAAGAACAATTGCTAATATCCATGCTTTCAACTTATCATATATATATGTTCTGTATGTTGTTTTATTAAAACCAAAACGGGCTTCAATACCAAAAGTAGAACACAACTCAAATGGTATTGTGATTATATCATTTACAAAATATAGTACAGCAAAGAATATCAACGACTGTAATACTACATTATCTGTTATTGATATTGCAAAATTATTTACAACATCAAATCCAGATGTAAGAATAAATGCAACAATAATAATTAGAGAAAACATTGAACTAAGTGTTGAAAATCGTCTGTTTACAATAGCATATAAAAACGATTTTCTAAGCTCGCTATCTTTAAAAAATGATTTAATTTCGATAGGTATAGGCTTCTTGCGGTTTTTAAAGTTAAGCCAACTAAACACACTCTCTGAAATAAAACCTAACACAAGAATTATAACAACTAAATACAGCAACATTTTATTACAAAATTAATTACGGTTCAAAGCTAATAATAAATGAAAAAAAACAGCAAAAAAATTTGGACAAAAGAATATCATACCCTACTTTTGTCATCGCCTTTGGAGAGGTGGCAGAGTGGTCGAATGCGGTGGTCTTGAAAACCATTGTACGGCAACGTACCGGGGGTTCGAATCCCTCCCTCTCCGCCAGAATCCCGATATCATTTTTGATGTTGGGATTTTTTATATCTATCCTAAACTACAATATGTTTGCTTTACTATAAAATATCCTTAATTTAGACTTGTTTACACATGCATAATCTGTTTATGTAATTATAGAATCAGATCAGAAATATATACATATGGATAATAACGAGAAACTAAACGATTTAAGAAAACGGCTTGATGATATCTCATTAAGACATGAGTTATTTGCTCAAGAAATATTTAACTTAAAAGAGGAAATAGACAATATCAAACAAAAGGATAGTATTAAATCAGATCAAATAAATCTACAAAAACATAAAACAGTAAACAAAATATATGATGATAAAAAAAGTACAGCAATATTTACACCTCCTCCTTTGGTAAATAAAAACCCAGAAAAGCCTGATCTAATAATTAAAACAGATAAAACTGATAAGCAACCAAGTATCAAATCAGAAAAATCAAATATTGAGAAATTTATTGGTGAGAATATTATTAATAAGATAGGTATTGCTGTAACAATAATTGGTATTGGTATAGGTGCAAAATATGCTATTGACAACAAGTTAATAAGCCCAATACTACGTATAATATTGGCATATTTAGCAGGTATAAGTCTATTTGGAATCGCATTAAAACTTAAATCTAAATACCTGAATTATAGCGCTGTTTTAATGAGTGGGTCAATAACTACAATGTATTTTGTTACATATATAGCATATACATTATATGATTTCATTCCTCAGATACCTGCATTTATATTAATGTTGCTTTTTACCATATTAACCGTTGCTGCTGCAATAAAATACAACAAACAGGTTATTGCACATATTGGACTTGTTGGAGCATATGCATTACCCCTTCTACTTGGTAATAATAGCGGAAATTCTGCAATTATGTTCTCTTACATGACCCTAATTAATCTGGGAATACTTGCAATTTCTATAAAACGATATTGGAAACCGATATTATTTTCTTCTATGTCAATTACATGGTTAATATTTACTATATGGCATATATTAAATTCAGAAGAATCCTACTCTGACGGAGCACTTATCTTTTCTACAATATTTTTTACAATATTCTATGCTTGTATAATTATATATAAGAGTCTTAACAAGGAGAAATTCGGTACAACTAATATCATTTTGATTCTAACAAATTCGTTCATTTTCTATGCTCTAGGAGCATCAATTATAAACAACCATTTTGATAGCAACTATCTTGGATTATTCTCAATAGCTAATGCTGCCATACATCTATTAGCAGGTTTTATTATTTACAAAAACAAGATTGTTGATAATAATATGTTCTTGTTTATTATGGGGCTGGTTATAACATTCATTACAATTACAGTACCTGTTCAGTTCAATGGTAACTGGGTTACACTATTATGGATTTGTGAAGCAACCTTAATGTTTACAATTGGCAAAACAAGAAACAGCAGTATATACGAGAAGTTATCATACGCCATTATGGCTTTGTCTATAATAAGCCTTATGCACGATTGGGGAAATATAAATTATTCTATTGAATCTTACCAATCAGAAATAACCCCAATACTAAATATCCAGTTCATTACTTCTTTTATATATATTGCTGCACTAAGCTATATTGTATACCTACAGAGAAAAAGCAAATCACAAAATAACATTGGAGAAACAATAAAAGCCATTGTAGATTATGGGCTTCCTTCTATTCTTATTCTAATTACATATATAACATTTAGAATAGAGATAGAGACTTATTGGCGTAAATTATATACTGTAATAAATGCAAATTCTGATTATCTTAATCGCGATATAACAAGATTAAGAAGCTTGTGGGTTATTATCTATACTATTGTATTCTTTTTTACATTAAAACTATCCAATATTAAATTGCTCAAGAATAGAACATTAGGGTATTCTACAATAATACTGAGCTCTATAACATTACTTGTCTTTATGATTCAAGGCTTGTATAATTCCAGTCTTTTACGCGACAGTTATCTGTCATCATCAACAGAACACGAAACAAATATCTTACACATAGGCATTAGATATATTGGTATTCTCACCTCAGTTGCGTTGATATATATTAATTGGCTCTACATAAATAGGCTTAAAGAAACGCCTATTTTAAAGACAGTATTTGAATGCTTTATTCATCTTGCCACATTATGGATAATAAGCAGTGAGTTAATTAACATAATGGATATCCTTAATTTGGGACAATCTTACAAACTTACTCTTAGTATTCTTTGGGGAATATATTCTCTGTTCATGATTATTCTTGGTATCAAATACAGAAAAAAACATATTCGTATTGCCGCAATAGTACTATTCGGAACAACACTATTAAAATTATTTACATATGATATTGCACACTTGAATACTATTGCTAAAACAATTGTATTCTTATCTTTAGGTATTATATTATTAATAATATCATTCCTATATAATAAGTACAAGAATAAAATAGACATGTAGTAACGTATAGACTAGTCAGTAATTATTCAGCATATCTAACCGGGTGATTACTGATTAGTTTATTCTGGTTGATGCGTAAGGCAATGACCTATCTTTTAAGCTATGTCATCGATAA
>DKJY01000129.1 GCA_002454955.1 Bacteroidales bacterium UBA6680 | reverse complement strand
TCCAGGAAATAGTGGAGGAGCTCTTGTTAATCTTCAAGGTGGTTTAATAGGTATTAATACGGCTATTGCCAGTAATACAGGATCATATACAGGTTATGGTTTTGCTGTACCATCTAATATTGTAAATAAAGTAGTTGAAGATTTAATAAAATATGGTGTAGTACAAAGAGGTTACTTAGGGGTATCTATTAGAAGTGTTGATGCAGCATTAGCAAAAGAGAAAGAGCTTAATGTATTTGAAGGTGTTTATGTTAATGATGTTTCAGAGAATAGTGCGGCAGAAAAAGCAGGAATAGAAAAAGGAGATGTAATTATTAAAATTGATGATATAACAATAAAATCTACTGCAGAGCTGTTAGAAAAGATAGGAAGGCATCGTCCGGGAGATTTGGTTAAAGTAACCATTAACAGATTTGGTAATGTTAAAGAGAGATCTGTTACACTTAGGAATATAGATGGCGAAACCAAAATTAAGAAGAAAGATGAGATAAATGTTATTGAGAGGCTTGGCATAGAAATTGAGGATATATCAGACAATGATGCAAAAAAGCTTGATATAGATAAAGGTATAAGAATTATTAGTTTAAAAAAGGGCATTTTAAAATCGAAGACTAGTATAAAGGAGGGTTTCATAATTACAAAAGTGGATGGTAAGCATGTCACCACTGCAAAATCTTTAACAAGATACCTCAAAAATAAGAAGGGAGGCGTAATGATTGAAGGTATTTATGATGATTATCCCGGAACATACTACTACGCTTTTGGGCTATAAGCAACATAACCATTATTAAAAGGCTGCCAATTGGTAGCCTTTTTTGTAAATATTTAAGTGAAAATATTCACAAAAATATATCTGGATACGACTAAATAATTTGTTAATATTGCATATTAAACCATGCTCTATAAATAATGTGTAAAATTCGTAACCTAGTTTTAATTGCTATTGCTCTTATATACTCCAATATTTCAAGAGCTAATATTAATCAGGACAGTATAGTTAATTCATTATTAAGTACTACTAGTTTTGATAAGTCTTTAGAAGTGTATGCTTCTATATTAAAACAAACGTATTCTGACTATACAATCCAGACAATAAAAATTGGTAACAGGATATTAAAGCATAATAAAGACGCAAGCGATTCTTTAAGTTTAGGCAGGATAAACTCACGTATTGGAGATGCTTATTTTGAAATGGATCAATATGATAGTGCGGCTTATTACTATGATATAGCGATACCACATGTAAAATACTATTCAGACGAAGAGCATATTAATCTAATTATGAACCTAGGTAAATGCTGTATTTACAATGAAAAATATGATTTAAGTTATAAGTATCTATCAGAAGTAAAAGAGTACTATGAGAATAGTAATAATAAGCTAGGCTTAGCAAGAATTTATCACACATTGGGTGAGATGTATGATAGTTCAGGAAACATTGATAAAGCAATAAAAAATAAAGAAAGTGCTTATAAGTTATACAATGATCTAGGTGACTATATTAGAGCTGGCCATTCATTATCTGATATTGGCGTATCGTATCACAATATGGAAAAGTATGATACTGCTATAATATATTATTCAAGAGCAACTGAATTATTGAAGACTGATAAAGATTCTACAAATTATGCTATAATAATTAATAATATTGGTTTAGCATATCAAAGCAAAAAAGAGTATGATAAAGCTATTGAATATTATAACAAATCTTATCAGGTATTTAAGAATATTAATAACAAACGTATTCAATCATTAATTCTATTTAATATAGCAGCTTTATACAGAGATACCGGAAGGTGGAATAAAGCAATTAAAGAATTCAACTCAACATTAAGTATTGCCAAAAGCGGAGGATTAAAAACTATAGAACAAGGCGTTTACGAAGGCCTTACAAACACCTACGCTCAGAAAGGAGATTATAAGAATGCATACGAATATTTAATAATATCTGAATCATTAAAAGATTCCTTAGAATTTGAAGAACATAATCAGAAATTTAAAGCTTTAGAACTAGAACTTGAAACAGAAAAGATAAGTAACGACCTTAAGATTGAGAAGAAGAAGAATGAAACTAATGAGATAAATATGAAATACCATAAGGTTGTTAGCTCAGCTATTCTTGTATTTTTTATTATGTTACTGATATTCTTCTTAATTGTAAGAAATAAAAACAAGAAATATGTTAGAATAAACGGTGAATACCTGAGAGAGCTAAATCAACGTGAACAGGTAGAGAAGGAACTACAGGTATTAAATCACTCTCTGGAGAAAAAAGTTGACGAAAGAACATCGCAACTATCTGTTGCCAATAAAAATCTTGAGAAAGAGATTGAGTTCCAGAAAGAGTTATCTAATCTTCTACAACAAGCTAAGGAGAAAGCAGACAAAGCAAACAACCTGAAGACAATCTTCTTAGCTAACATGTCGCATGAAATTAGAACTCCAATGAATGCTATTCTTGGTTTCTCTAAGCTGTTACAAAAAAACAGTATTAATTACGAGAAAAGACTAAAATACGTATCTGTTATTAATAGTACAGGGCAAGATCTTTTGAGATTGATTGACGATATTATTGCAATATCTAAGATTGAAGCTGATGAATTATCAATATTCCCAGAACCTTTTGATCTTTGGAATACTATACTTGAGATTAATGAGGTTGCTATAGACATGCAAAAGCACTTAAACAAAGAAGGTGTTAATATAGAGCTGAATATTAGTAAAGAGTGTAAAAAAATGGTTTCAGGTGATAAAACCAGAATAAAACAGGTTATGATTAACCTTATAAGTAATGCCTTTAAATTCACTCATAAAGGTAAGATTGAGTTTGGATGTATACATCAAAGTAATAATATATTCAAGTTTTATGTTAAGGATACTGGTATTGGAATCACAAAAGAGCAACTGGAGTATATATTTGAGCCTTTCAGACAAGGTGAAGAGGGCAGTTCTAGAACATATGGTGGTATTGGTATAGGGTTATCAATTTCATCGAATATTACAAAGCTTATGAAGAGCTATATTCAGGTTAAAACAGAGCCTAACAGAGGTTCTGAATTCTACTTTATTCTAGATATGGATCAGAAAATTTAACAAATAAGAAGGAGTCGTCAAGTTGATGACTCCTTATATTTTTTAGAAATTATTTATTGTTTTTCTTATATCAACCAGTCTGGTTAACATCTGTTCAAGCCTATTCAGGTGTAACATATTTGCCCCGTCAGATTTTGCTTCTGCAGGATTTGGATGTGTCTCAATAAAAAGACCATCAACACCAACAGCAACACCTGCTCGTGCAACAGTTTCTATCAATTCAGGCTTACCTCCTGTAACACCACTACTCTGATTTGGTTGCTGAAGAGAATGAGTAATATCCAATACAACAGGTGCACCATATTTTTGCATCTCTGGAATACCTCTATAATCAATAATCATATCCTGATAACCAAACATTGTACCTCTATCTGTTAGAAGAACCTTTTCGTTACCTGAATCTAATATCTTTTGAACTGCAAACTTCATCGATTGAGGCGACAAAAACTGTCCCTTCTTTATATTAATAACCTTACCTGTTTTTGCTGCTGCTACAAGTAAATCGGTTTGACGACACAAAAAAGCGGGTATCTGAATTACATCAACATAGTTAGCTGCTATTGCCGCCTCATCTGCAGAGTGTATATCTGTAACAACTGGTACATCAAATCTCTCAGAAACAGCTCTTAGAATCTCCAAAGCTTTAACGTCTCCAATTCCAGTAAAAGAATCAAGCCTAGATCTATTTGCTTTACGATATGACCCCTTAAAGATATATGGAACTTTTAATCTATTAGTAATATCAATAATACGCTCAGCAATATCAAAAGCCATCTCACTTCCTTCTATAGCACAAGGTCCTGCCATAAGAAAGAAATTACCACTATCAGTGTGTTTAATATTATCAAGAAATTTATTTATCATTATATAATGTTTTAAAAGCACAAATTTACTAATATTTATATCTTTTTCCCCAATATGCGCTCATTCTCTTACGTATCTCTGCTTCTTTTGAATTTGCAGCAGGATTGTACAATGTAGTTCCAGAAACACTATCCGGCATAAATTCCTGATCAACAAAGTTCCCAGGATATGCATGAGAATACTTATAACCTTTACCATAACCTATCTCCTTCATAAGTTTTGTAGGAGCATTTCGCAGTGATAAAGGAACTGGTAAATCACCTGTTTCCTTAACAAAACTCATTGCCATGTTTATTGCTTCATAAGCCGAGTTGCTTTTAGGCGAAGTAGCCAGATAAATTGTAGTTTGTGACAATACTATTCTTGCCTCTGGCATACCAATAGTTTGAACTGACTGAAAACAGTTATTTGCCAATAAAAGAGCATTTGGATTTGCTAATCCTATATCTTCTGATGCAAGTATAATAAGTCTGCGTGCTATAAACTTAATATCTTCTCCACTATTAAGCATTCTTGCAAGCCAATACACAGCAGCATTAGGATCTGATCCTCTAATCGATTTTATAAATGCAGATATTACATCATAATGCATCTCTCCTCCTTTATCGTAAGCGGCAATATTATTCTGTAATATCTCAGATACTAACTCATCTGTTATTACAATTTTATCAGCAGAGGAGGCATTTATCACAATCTCTAAAACATTAAGTAACTTTCTGCCATCGCCTCCAGAGAATCTGTACAGTGCATCTTTCTCTTTTATTATAATATCCAGCTCTTTAAGCTCTGAATCATTCTTAATAGCATTCTCAAGAAGTGTATCAAGCTCCTGAACACTTAAGCTTTCAAGTATATATACCTGACAACGCGATAACAAAGGTCTTATTACCTCAAAACTGGGATTCTCAGTTGTTGCTCCTATTAGAGTAATAATACCCTGCTCAACAGCTGCTAATAAAGAGTCTTGTTGTGATTTACTAAACCTATGTATCTCATCAATAAAAAGTATTGGATTTGGCGTATTAAAAAACTGTTGCTTTTTAGCTGCCTCAATAGTTTCTCTTACATCCTTAACACCAGAGCTTACTGCACTTAGTGTATAAAAAGGTCTATTAAGTTCTGTAGCAATTATGTTTGACAATGTTGTTTTACCAACACCTGGAGGACCCCAAAAAATAATTGAAGGAATATGACCATTTGATATAGCCTTTGATAATACAGCACCTTCACCTACCAGATGCTTTTGCCCAATATAATTTTTGAGGCTGCGTGGACGCAGCCTCTCTGCTAATGGAATAGCCATAAATTAATATTTTAAGGATAACTTAAACTTCCCCCTTTGAATATTCTCTTAAATCATTAGATATCTTAAGTATCTTAACAACTTTGTCTTCAGAATCAATAATTGGAGTATATGTCTCAAGTAATGTAAATGAGAATCCTTTTATATCAATCTTATTTAACGATTTAAACGGCTGACCTATAAGTATATTCCGCCATACTTCATCTTTATTGTTTAACACAAGGCTATCATCAAAGAACGACATTCCAATCATCTCATCTCTAGTAAGATTAAACATCTCTGCATATTTATCATTGACTTCAACAATCTTACCAGATAAATCATATTCTATAAAGAAGTTTGATCTACTAAGTGAGTTCAAGAAATTCTGCATCTCCTCTGATTTTCTAAAAGCCTCTTCCTGAGTTGCCTGAAGTTCCTCCATATTCTGTCGCATCTCCTCTTCTTGAGAAGCTAACTCTTCAGACTTCTCTTTTGACTCTTCAAGAAGCTGTTTGGTTCTAATATTTGTACGTACAGACGATATTGTTGATGCAACACTCTCCCCTATTTTCTCTATAAAGTCTCTTTCGTAGTCTTCAAATACCTTAAATGCTGCAATCTCTATTACTCCATATACATTCTCATTTACCATAAGTGGTATTATGAAAACACAATCAGGGCTCTCACTACCCAAACCTGATACTATCTTTATATAATCCTTCGGAACATCAGTAAGATATATAGATTCTTTCTCCATTAGACACTGACCTACAAGACCTATGCCCATCTCAATTCTCTGATCTATAAATTTACGTTGTTCATATGCAACAGATGCTTTCAACTCAAGGAATCTCTCTCCATCTTCCTCTTCAATCAGATAGAATCCACCCATATTTGCACCTATATATTTAAGCAGACTACTCAATACTGAGTAAGCAAACTCATTCACATCATCCTGATTCTCTCTTAATAACGATGCAAACATTGCAAGACCAGATGATGTCCATTGCTGTTGTTCTCCTTCAAGTTTACGCTCCTCTTCAAGATGTTTTGCTTTCTTTAAACTATCACGCATATCTAAAAGAGCAACTCCAAGTCTGTCCTCATCACCTAATACCACATAACTACTATCTAAATCTCCATCACCAATAGATTGCGCAAAACCACATGTATTATTAAGACCATCAATAAGAGTATTAACAGACTCCATCATATCACCAATTTCATCGTTTGATTCAACTTTCACCTTCATTGATGACAAAATATTACCCTCAGCCAACTTTTTCATAATATTTGTAATTGACCTCAATGGTTTTGTAAACATATTAGATACTAACCAGATAATAAGTATTAGTATTATAACAACTCCCCCAACAATAACCTGTCCCTCTTTTAAAGCTGCTTTACTATCACTTAACAATACCTCTTCCGGCACTCTTACTCCAATATACCAACTCTCATCTACACCTCTAACTCTAATCGGGACAAATGATACAAAGAATCTATCATTTTCATTGTCGTTATTATAAAATGCAAATGGTTCTCCTGTATTTAGAGAATCGGTTATACCGTAATGTTTATTATCTTCCTCAAAAACTTTAGCTATATTTTTACCAATATATTTTTTATTGTAATGCGAAATATAAACACCACTTTGTGTAAGCATGAAAGCTTTAGAATTCTCATATGGTTTAAGTTCTGAAACAATTTTCTGAAACTTCTCAAGAGCGATATCAACACCTACCAAACCCACAAATTCATCTTCAAACTCCAGTGGCATTGCTAAAGAAGTCATAAGTATTGAATCTTTCATTGATTCAAACTTATATTTATATGGCTCAAATAACACAGGTCTAGGATCATCTTTTATAAGATAATAGTCTGAATTCTGTTCCTCATTTGTCTGTTCTTGTAAGGATTCTTCAAGAATTATCTGACCATTGTTACGATATGCGGAGAAGCTTCTTCTACCATGCTTAAGCGAATAGTTCTTATCTAGATGGTTTAATTCCCAATCAATCCAAACAGCAAAGAAGTCTTTATTATCTGCTAAAGTATTTTTTGATAATAGTTTAGTATAACGATCAATTGACGGTAAATCTGAAACGACTTCTGGACTCTCTAAAAAACCTTTAATATGAACTATAACATCCATCTGCTCATTAAGAATCAGTTCAGCATTTTTAGTACTCTCAATTATCTTAAGCTCAACAATCTCTTCAGAATTTTTAACACTAATATCTCTTCCCGATTTGTTAATCATCCAAAAAGCAACAGAAAAAACAACAACTATAATTGGTGCAAAAAATAACACCATTTTAGTTCTCAGTCCTAAACGAAGTTTCATCTCTTATAAATATTTAGTAAACGAACACAAAGTAAGTAAATAATATAAACTATAAAAGCAAAGCTAACATTAAAAAATAAAAAAGGAGGGTTGCCCCTCCTCTATTTTATTTGATAAATAAGTTTTACTATAAATTTAGTTTTATAGGTAGTTTTGCTATAATTTTAATTACCAAAGGCATAAGTTCTATCTCTGTACCATCATCCATTTTAACAACAAATACAGGTTCTCCCTTAGCATCTATAGTTTTAATATAGATCTTACCAACAGTTTTATCAGATGGATACTGCTTGAGAACAACATTTATCTTGCCATTTATATCTTCTAGTGTAGCTCCTGCCTCTAAAGCAGATATTCCTGCTATATCAACTGATCCATCAAATTTTATTGTTGCAAACTGATAGAATCCTTTTGCCTCTTTAACCAAAACAGGTTTCATTGTAGGTAGGTTAAGAGATAATGACATATTTGACGATGTAATTACTGTAGCACCTTTTGCAAAACTAAACGTAATATTATATGTAGGCATTGTAAACGCAACTCCCATCTGCATTTTAAATGGTCCTAATACTGCCGTTGTATTTACAGTTACAGGAACATTCATTGTAGGTTCCCAAGAAGAATCATGAGACATCATTCCTACCACAGTTCCGTTGACCTCAATCTTTATCTGAATAGATTTAAGAACATATCCATAATCCTTAAATTTAACGTACTCTAGACCCTTTATCTCAATTTTTGCATTATTATTAGATAGATTATCCTTATCTAAAGGAAACTTCATAACTGTAGCATCAGCAGGCTCAGATGAATATATCCATTTCTTATTTGCTTCATCCCAAGTAAATGTACCCTTTGGCATCTCTTTAGGCTCATCTTCTAATGCAAATCTCTTCGGGTCAACATTCTGAGTAATTATACCCTGAACAGAAGGTAATGTCGCTGGAAATTTAGCAACCTTCATCAGCTCCGTTACTGTTTTAAGTGCAACAACAGATTCTTCATCATTAATCTCGTTAAAAACGTTTGCAACTTCAGTATCAATGTTCTGGATTGACTTTGAAACATCTTTTATAGCCTCTTTGTTATTTGAATCATCTTTTTTACATGAAACCACCACAAACATCACCGCAATCAGTAAAAAATAGAACTTTCTCATATTACTTCAATTTTTTTACGCTATAAAAACCAATAAACATAAGTTATGTACCGATTATTATAACCAGAATTATTTTAGATTTAATTTCAATAATGATCTATAACAGCATTCCCCTTATAATGTTTCAGAGGCAGCATTTTTAATCTATAACCTTAGTCGCTCTAAGTTCTTTAAAACACCTATTTTTTCTGGATCAGATAATTTAGCAACTTTTTCAAATCCAATACTACCAACAAACGATACACACAATAAGTAATCTTTATCTGATACCAAAACAATTAGTTCGCTAAAATCACCTTCTCCTTCAAAAGCTTTCAACTTTATATTCTTTTGGTATTGTTTAATTATTGCAAGATCCTCGAAACTATTATCAAGAAATTGTTTGTCAAGCTTATTAAAGATAAGATATGAATTATCATGATCTCCTGAGCTCTCATATCTAAGCACAGTAATCTTCTTCATATCCTTAAGCAGGTCATGAAGCTCCTTATCTCCCACATTACCATTATTGATAAAAAGACTAACTAAACTTGGCGGAATAGTAAAAAAAGCTACTCCTGAATAATCTTTATAATCAAGAAAGATCTCTTGTGTAGAAATATTCTCAGCCTTCTCTTTTTCTGAAGAACAAGATAACAGCATCACTATCAGTAGTAATGCTGCAACTTTTATAGAATATTTATATAACTTCATCATATCAAATCTGAGTTGAATAAAGGTAATCAACTCCTGATAAGTTACAAAATATTGATAAGAATAATTTATTTTTCTTCAATATTTTCAATTGGTTTTAATCCGTTAACCTTTGCAAGGTGGTGAATTGATGCAAGATCTATTTTCCCTTGGATAATTACAAAAATATTGTCATCTTCTTTACCTCCAACAGATATCATAAGTAATTCACTAACCTTACTATTCTCTCCCTCTTTTATAAGAAACTTAATATGCTGTTCGCCCTCTGTAACCATCATAAGCTCCTTATAGTTTTTATCAGCTAACAGTTTTTTCTGTATAACAGAGTATATCTTAATACTCTTATCCTCTGGTGATCCAGTAAGTACCTTTATTGAGGTAAGTCCTTTTATCATTTTATCAAAATCAGGATCATCTGTCTCTACATTAGAGAACATATTCAACATATATTTTGACATATATATCGATGTAATTCCTTTTTTTGTCGAGAAATTCTCAAACAATTTCTCCGCACTACCTTGTGCTGCAGCTAAAAGGCACATTGCCGATATCACAAATAATAAAACTAATTTTTTCATATTTAATTTGTTTTTCATTTGTCACATGTAACTTGTAAGACTAAACTATTATTAGGTAGCAACCAGTTACATATATCTTTATATTTTTTACTTCTTTAATCTTTATAACTTATTAAAAATTAACAAACAATCATACAACCCTTATCAAATACTGTCTGACATCTCATCAACTGTAGATTTCTGAATATCGTTTAATTTAAATGAAAATTGCAGATAGTTAAGTTTCTCAAGATTTAATTTAAAATCATTAATCGCATTCAATTTTGATAACATATTACTTTCTCTGTCAATAACCGAAAGATGCTCAACTGCAACAAATTTATGATTCATCGCATCTGAAACTTTACCCATAACCTCAAGTAGTGTGCTATAAGCCTGCAGTTCATCAGAACTGTTATCAAACTGATAATAATCCTCTTCATTAACAAACAGATACATAGTAGATAAAAATGCTATAAATATTGCAGCAGCTACTCCTATAAACCTTTTTGACAGAACAATAATTTTTTTACGTTTCAGATCGGGCTTAATATCCTTATTTATAGCAGATATTATTTTATCACTAATATCATCACCTGACATAGGATTACTATCTCTCACTGAATCAAAAAAATCAAACATATCAGCCTCTAAACCCTCTTGTTTAGCTCTAAGCTTTTCATCCTCATCATGTGATGACTTGCCCGAATAGAATTTATCTAATAAGTTTTCTTCCATGGCTAAAATTACTTTATCTGCAACATTCTAAATCTTTTAACATCTCCCTAACCTTTTTTCTGGCTCTGGATATATTTACCCTTATAGTATTAATATCCATATCTAGTATACCCGATATCTCATTATAATCATACCCCTCTATATCCTTAAGAATCATTACCTCCTTTTGTACTCCTGACAATTTATTTACAGCCTTCTTTATATATTCAAATACTTCAGATCTATTATCTGAAACTACCTCTGGATCTGAAATACTATCGCCAATTAACAATTCATGACTCTTTGATCTTTTTCTTACAAAGTCAAGGCATTGGTTTCGGGTTATACGAAGCGCTAACGCTAAACTACTTTGATATTTTTCAAGTGTATCTTTCATTCTCCAAAGTTTAATATAAACCTCCTGAATCACGTCATATACATCATCTTTGTTCTTCAAATAATACCAAGCATACCGCGAAAGTCGCTCATTCAATGGGATTATATCTTTTACAAACTGCTGTTCAGTCATACACTTTTATTATCTGTTAACCCCACTGGCTTACTATTTCCCTTCCAGTTCTTCAAGCTTTTTGATATGCATCATCTCTTTCATATTAAATGCCTCTCCAATAGATGATATATCATTTCTATCCAATCGTCCTTTTACCTGAATTATCACATTTTCATCGCCATAAACCAGTACTACAAACTCCTTAATAACCTTACCTTCTTCACGTACCATAATTACAACATCCTGATCGCTCTCATGAACACGCATCATCTCTTCATAATACTTCTCAATTTTAGCTTTATTAATATCTGCTTTAAGATCATGATCTCCTTCAAGAGTAAATATTCTAAGTAATTCAAACTTCTTCTTTAACTCCTCAAGCTCTTTAAAATCTTCATTATTCTCGTCACCCGTATTGATATTCAGAAAATCGCTATTAAAGGTTATTATCTTACAATCCTTACTACTTTTATATTTTTTAAATATAGTTTTTAATGGCGACGAAGCATTAATAACCAAAGTAAAAACAAATAGTCCTAATAAAATAGTTGTAATCTTTTTCATAATATACTGTTTTAATATTGCTTTATGCTTATGCAATTGTCAATACTGTTTTAATTTAATCATTTTTACTAAAAGAGATCTCCTTTTTATACTTAAGACGATTACGAAACACAAACATTACATTTTTTTACAAAAAAAATTCCCATTGCTTCGTTAAAACAATGGGAACAGTAGATTATATAAATGATATTAATTATAATTTATATGTTAATCCTAACATAAATCCAAACTTCTCTACAGGATATTGATTCCATGTTTCATATTTCTGAAATGCAATATTATGCAATCGTGTAAAGAAACTTAATACCGGAGTATATCTGTACTCAGCAGTAAAGTTAACATCAATATTTCCCTCCAGTAAAATTGGTTTTACATCACGTCCCATTGCATAACGCGAAGAAAATCCATAGATATCTAAAGCAAATATCATCTTATCCTGAATATTATACTGTGTATTCAATGTAATATCCCAATCTGGCTTGTGCCATGCATGTTGCTGCACACCCATCTTATAATTAAAATAGTTTCCTTTAAGGTTAAACCTTAACCTTTCCGATGGATTTATACCAATATGACCAGATAGTGTAAATAGTTCAACATCATCATATATCAGTTTAAAACTATTCCCAAAAGGACTCTTCTGAAAATCATTTACAAAAAAGTACATATTGTCTATAAGCGAATATGATGCACTAAAGTTATATGATACTACGGGTGACAAGTTTCCTTTAAGTCCCCCCTTCATTCTCAGTTTGTTATTTGTTGGCTCCGCAATTGTTCCAGGTGTAAGATAAATATTCTCCCTTACTAAACTCTCATAATCATGTATGTCAGAAGCTCCATTAACATCTATATAAGGAACAATAAGATCTCCTGCAATATTATATTGCAAATTTCCAAATGGATACAAATACATTTTATCTTCTCTTGGCGTATTTATATATTCTATAGACACCCCTGCCTTCACTTTCCATCTGTCGCCATAAGTACTAAGCCATGGTCTAAGTTTAAACTTTGTTGTTACACCTGAATCAAGTTCATTATTAGGAATTAATACCTTTACTCCGATATCGGCTCCTACACGCTCTTTGTTCCAGAAATGGTCAAATGCAGTATTTACATTTAATTTACTTTGATTATATGAGTGCTTATCTGAAACATAGTCATAATTAATATCAGCCTTGTAATTCAAATGAGTTGAATCTACATGTGTTGACTTAACATACATCTTTCCTCCAATTACATTCATTCTCTGACTCATCTCATAATCATCTCTTGAAACAGCAAGAAACACATCTCTCTTTGCATCGTATCCATAATTATTTGCAGCTGCTAACGAATACTTTACTGAGCCCCCTATTACATAGTCGCGCCATATTCTTTTACCAAACGCTCTAAGATAAGAGTCATTATACCCTATCGACTCTTTAGAACCATCCTCTAGTTTAATCTTACCGTAAGAACCCAGAAACCTTCCATCAAAACCATACGATCCGTACTTAGATCTTAGATTATGGTAATTTGCTTCTATTAATGGTGTATAAAAATTACCCATTCCAACTCTGATGAATGAATTATATAGCTCATCTAATGGCTCTCCTACCATCTTTGCTGCCTTAATTGGCTTTACTGAAAATAGTGTAGATAAATGATGTGGCAATAACTCATAATCATATCTTACAGTTTTCTTTACTGTATCGTTTATTATCGGAAGATAATTTATCTTAAACGCATCGTTAACAATAGGCTCATAAGCCTTTACAACCTCTATTCTTTTCTGTATTGTATCGTTCTGAGCAAACACATTTGTAAATAAGCCCAACGTACACAGCAACAGTATATTTTTATATATCTTCATTGTTGATCGTTTTCTTAACATTTAAATCAGTGTGAATTATTCTACTTTCATAGCTGTTGATTTCTCATTGTTGTTTGCTATATTCTTAACCAATAATGAGTCTGAAGATTCACTCTCTTTGTTTATCAGCTTCTCTACCTCTTTTTTATCAACATTCTTAAAGTGCAACTCTATCTCATCGCCTTTCTTATTTAGCTTTGCTTTCTCAGCCTTTATAATACTCAACAATTTAGAGTTAGCCAGATCTATTACACCGTCATCTTGTGCAGAATACCCATCAATTACACTCTGTAGAGTAGCCTTCGCCTGAAAAAGATCCTTCTTTTGAACATAAATATCGGATAGCAATATAAAACTCTGAGCTAACCAGTATTGGTGAGGTGTATTCTTTTTTGCAAAATTCATTATCTCTTTTTCAGTATCATCAAGCTTATTATTACTAAAATATATTTGAGCTATACGATATCTTGCTTCAGCACCTTCCTCGTTAGATACATCTTTTGCTAACCATTTGTATTCATCAAGAGCTTTCTCTTTTTCATACAGTGCACTGAATGATGATGCTTTAATATAATGAGCTCTTCTGATCATCTCTGGTGCTATCTTATCTGTATGTATAACCTTATCTGAAGCAACAACAGCTTCATTATACATATTAAGATTATAGCTACTCTCCATTGCTCCAATTCTGGAAGCTGAAAGATGTGTATTTAGCTCTGCATTCTTCTCTAATTCAACATAGTTATTATATGCCTCCTTATAGTTTTTCTTATACATCTCAATTGCAGCAGCCTCATACAAAGCATTATCAGTAAAATCATTTCTACCAGCCTTAATAACCTCATTATAATATTTAAGAGCATTATCTTTATCTCCCTCTCTCTGATAAATATCAGCAAGATAAAAATCGGCATTTATAATAAAGTTTCCATTTTCAAAATCAGAAACATATGTTAAGAGACTTTTCTTTGCTTCATCTGTTTTTCCTTCCATATATGTGCGCTCAGCAGCAGAATACGTTAAAGAATCTCTTTCAGACATAGATACATTAGCATACTCTCCAATATTCTCAACAAATTTCACATATTCATTTACCTTATTTGTCTCAACATATATGTTCCTTATACCTACAAGAGCATTTCTAGCTTCTCTTGTCCCTCTGAAATCACCAACTACACGTTTATAGTATTCAAGTGCGGCATCGTTATTTCCCTCATTGTAGTTTATCAACCCTAATTGTACTAACGATTTCTTATAGAAACTACTTGTACTCTGGTAACGTTCAACAATCTCAGTATATGCAGTCTTTGCCTCTTTGTTTCTACCTTCTGACATTAATGTTCGCCCCTTCTCATATAGCGCATCATCAATATAAGACGATTTTGGGTATTTACTTATCAGTACATCTAATGCTGCAATCTTTTTTGCAGGTCTTGAAACTAGTCCAAAAGCAAAACCTTTCTGAAATAATGCATAATCAACGGCTCCACTCTTTGCCTTAATTGTCTTATCATATTGCTCTATCGCCATCCAATAACGCTTCATAAGAAAGAAACAGTCACCTGCACGACTACATGCATCACCATATATATCCTCTGATCTATTCACAGGTAACTCCTGATATTTTCGGAACCAACTAATGGCATCATTATATCTTCGAAGTTTAAAGTTACAATAACCAAGATTATAATGAGCAATATAATACTCCTTCATACCATACGCTCCTGTAGTAGTTAAAAAATCTTTATAATCGCTCTGCGCTTTATCAAACTCTTTTAGTCTGTAATAAGCTTCACCTCGCCAATAATATGTCATTGCTCTCACTTTTGGATCAAATCCGGGAACCGACATTGATAAATCAAAATGTTGAATTGCTTCTGAAAGATCCATATTATTAAAGAGCTCAATACCTCTAAAATAAGTTGTTCGCTGAAAAGCAGCTTTAACATTGTGATCTGTTAAAGGCATATTATTCAGTACCTCAAGAGCTCTTTTATAGTTACGTGTATTCATAAATGCAGTAACCATTAGGTTATAAGCCTCCTCTGTTCGTTTCGACTTTGGATACTCCTTTATATATGCTTCAAGTGCCTCTATTGACTCATTAAATGGTGTATAATTGAGCTCATATGCCAATTTTGCAGAGAAGAACATAGACTCCTCTCTAATCATTGGATCTGCATTAATTGATGCAGCTTGTTTAAACGCAGCTAAAGCTTTTGCTTTATCCTTAGACTTAAGGTAACAATCTGCAAGATTATAGTAAGCACTCTGCGATAATGAATCTTTATCTACAGTAACCTTCTTAAAATATTTTATGGCTTGCCCAATCTTATTTGATTTATAATATATAAATCCAGCTAAAAAATAATCTGACCTTTCTGCTTTTTTAACCTTCTTTATAAACTCTTCAATATATGGAACAGCTTTATCATACTCTTTTTTCTGATAATAAGAGTCTGCTACAATACGTTGCATCTCAGGGGCTCTTTTAACAGATATCTTCTCCAAAATTCCGGGTACATACTCTATTACAGCATCGTAATCCTTTTTCAGATAAAGAATATGAGCACGATAATACGGAACCAATGGCGCAAAAGACTCGTCATTCTCTAAAATAATAAAGTTCTCTAACGCTGTTTGGTAGTTCCCTTCGGCATATGCTATATGGGCATAATAATATTTTGCCGGTCCACTATAATCGTTCTCAATATCTTTAATCTCATAGAAAAGAAGTTTTGCTTGCTCATACTGCTGTGTCATAAACAAACTGTAACCATACTTAAAATAATAAGCAAATCTGTTATCAGATGTCAGTGCTCTCTTGTCTACTTTAGCAAACCACTCCACAGCCTCTTCAAACTTCTTCTGTCTGGTTCTAAACATACCCATCTCTAAATAAGCTTTATTAACCATAGAACTCTCAGGATGACGATAAACAAAACCTGTTATAAGGTTATCGGCATCTTTGTTATAAAGCTTAATTGCACATATTGCAACATAATACTCAGCATTTACAGCAAACTGATCGTTAACATCTTTCGTGTCATCAGCAATCTCCTGAAAAATCTGCTGCGCTTCTCCATACTGCCCCAACTCAAAAAGGTTAAGAGCTTCGTAATATTTCCTGTCTTGGTCTTTATAGTACTTTGTTTGTTGCGAAAATGCACCAAACGAGAACCAACAAATAAGTAGTATACAAATACCGGATCTCATATGTTAAAATTATTTCGGATTTAAAGTCAATAATAAAAAATAACGTAACAAAAAACACTCGCAAATGTACAAATAATATACCACGGTTATTATTTCTGCACCAACCTTTATACACCAAATGCTGTTTATACAATAGTAAAACTATCAAAAACCAAGTATATTTTATATTTTAGCTGAAAAGTTTATTACAAAATGTACATTTTAAAAACTAAAGGAACATCAAAAATACCAGATTACATACAAATAAGAGATAACGAATTTGCTCTTATAGCACAATTTAAAGCTAAAAGTCCGCACAGAACTATATTCAAAAATGGTCTGGGCAAACATAAAGAAAAAATTATGAGGGTTATTGAGGATGTTGAATTTGGTAAATTAATAAAAATTGATCTTAATTAATGGAAGAGAAAGTTATTATTACACTTGAGAATGCTAAAATATTCCAGAACGATCATTTGGTTGTCTCTGATGTAAATCTAGATGTAAAGACAGGTGAGTTTATATATCTTATAGGAAGGGTTGGTTCCGGGAAAACAAGTCTTATAAAAACATTGAATGCAGAACTATCGCTTACAGAAGGTTCGGGAATGGTAGCAGGGTACGATTTAAGGAAATTAAAAAGAAGACACATTCCAAAATTAAGGCGTAACCTGGGTGTAATATTCCAGGACTTTAAACTACTCACAGACAGAACTGTTTATGACAACCTGCTGTTTGTACTTAAAGCTACAGGATGGAAAAACAAAATAGCAATAAAGGACAGAATAGATTATGTTCTTGATCTTGTTAACCTAAAATATAAAGCATACAAAAAACCTCATCAACTTTCCGGCGGAGAACAGCAACGTGTTGTAATTGCTCGTGCACTGCTTAATGACCCGGATGTAATACTTGCCGATGAGCCAACCGGAAATCTTGACCCAGATACTACTGATGAAATTATGGATATTCTGTTTAGTATTAGTGCCAACGGACGTGCAGTACTTATGGCAACCCATAACTACAGTACATTAAAGAAATTTCCGGCTCGTACAATAAAATTTGAGAAAGGAGGTATTACCGAAAGAGAATACTATGATGAAGAGATAGACTTTGACCTACTTCCTTAAATTGCACACCCCTAAACTAATCGTTATGAAACAAATATAGTATCCCCCATAACTCTCAATTCACTATACATGTTTCATATTAAACTAAACGTATGAAGAAGACTATATTAATAATATTAGCAAGCATCTGTTTATTAAGCCTAAATGCGTCAGAACAAGACTCTACCAAAATAAAGAGAGGTTTTAATATTGGTGCTTTGCCAGCAATAACATACGATTCTGATCTAGGATTTCAGTACGGAGGATTACTTGACATATATCATTATGGTGATGGTTCCAGATTTCCTCAATATAATCACAAACTATATCTTGAAGCATCTGCTTATACAAAAGGCAGTTCAATATTCAGAATTGCTTACGATTCTGACGATCTCGTAAGAAACTTAAGAGTTACAGCAGAAGCAAATTATGTAGTTGAACAAACATTCAGGTTTAACGGATTCAACGGTTATCAATCTAAAGTAAACTACAATTGGACAGACAGTGATCACAAAGATTACAAATCAAGAGTATTCTACAATTTTGATCGTAGATTTTTCAGATCAAACATATTTATACAAGGTAAGTTAAGCAATAAATTAAAATGGCTGGCTGGCATAGGATTCTATAATATCAGATGTAAAGAACCAGATATAAACAGATTAAATAAAGGACAAGATAACAAAGACAAACTACCTTCAAACAATGATATGCCGGGACTTTACAAACGGTATATAGATTGGGGAATAATTTCTGACAACGATAAGGACGGAGGTAATCATACATTAATAAACACAGGTATAGTTTACGATACAAGAGATAAAAAGGCAAACCCATCAGAAGGTATCTGGACAGAAGCTATACTATCATATGCACCTAATTTTTTATCTGATAAAGAGAGTGGATATACAAAAGCCGTTTTAGTATTCAGGCACTATATAAATATAATAAAGAACAGGACTAACTTTGCATATAGAATAAAATATCAGGGCACAATTGGAGGAAAGGTTCCATTCTACATGCAAAACGAGATGATAAAATCGTTTCACGATTCGTGGAGTGCAAATGGGTTGGGTGGTACAAAAACCATTAGAGGTATAACCAGATCAAGAATAGTTGCTGATGGATTTATTATTGCAAATCTGGAACTAAGAAACAGGTTATTTGACTTTAGAATGATAAAACAGAATTTCTATCTGGGACTTGTATTGTTTTCTGATTTTGGGATTGTTACCGACCCAATAGATATAGACACCAAGCTATTAAACAACACACTAGAGAGTGAATATTCAGACTATTTTAGTGGAGATGTACACGCTGTCCACTCATCGGTTGGACTAGGTCTTAAAATAGCAATGAATGAAAACTTTATTCTATCGGCCGATTATGGTATTGCGTTAGATAAAAGAGATGGTAAATCAGGCTTCTATATTGGTCTTAATTATTTATTCTAATTCCTTTAACAAAGGTGCCTGACAACACTCAACTAGCCTTTTACAGTTCTTGAAAGATTATAAACATTATGTTTAGTTGCTCCAAGATTAAGGATATTCTGCTCTATACCTTTATAATCACAAAACTCTAGAGGAATATTCAAAGATGAATGCCTTGTTACGTAATAATCTAACATATAATAGAAGAACCCCTCTTTGTCAGCATCTATTGATGATGCATACAGATATAACCAGGCTCTCTGCTGATTCCTTATAAACATACCTATAGCTCCTAAGTTATTCTTTTCATCTAAAACACCAAGAATGCTGGATATCCGATTATAAAATGTGAACGATAAAAGCCTACGTATGAAATCTTGCTCCCATTTAGACACCTTATTCATTGAGTAGCTTTCATAATACTTCAGGAATTCAGATATCTGCATTCCTTCAAGCACTACCAGTTTACGTCTAAGAAGAACAGAAAGCTTCTGAATAGCTTCTGCAGTATATTTTACACTAGAATCTATATTCGCAACCATGTCTTTTTGATACGAAATACCAGAGTAATATAGAGTATCGTTTTTAAATATATTAAACTTATTTAAAGACACTTTCAGTTGCGAAATTCTATCAGGTATTGCATCAATGAACCTTTCAAATATCTCTTTTGATAATATTTCTGTTGCATAAAGACCTGCTCTAAAATACAATGATGGTTGATAAAACCCTATCTTAAATAGTTTAGATGAACTGATTATAGGAAAAATATATTTATAATCTGTTGACAAAAGCCCTTCCCAATCTGGGTCTATAAGATCAAGATACCATGTATATGCAGAGAAATTACTATTCACAGCCATAGTAACAGTCTCGTTCCATCGCTGCGAATTAATTTTCTTATTATGCAATAACTCTATTTCCACATCTCTCTTTTATATTAAATTTAATAAAGAGTTGATAGAATTACACCATAAAAATCATAAATTTTAACAATAAAAATAAAAATAGGTCTCTGCACCTCCTTACTTTAATATAACATTTCTTATACACTCAGACCCTAAGCGCTTATTTATCTCTTTACATATAGCCTCACGCATACCAAAAAGGTGATTTCTCAGCACCGATGAATTAAGATAAACTATCATATTACCATTTTTAACAACGATATTACGTGTCATCTTATCAACTCCCTGCCCTAATATCTCAGACCATAATGAAACAGCCTTAACCTCATTATATTTATAGTTAAGCCCATACTGTTTCATCATAGCTTCAACAAGCTCTTTTATAGGTAATGTTTCACTTTTTCTCATATTATTGCTCCATTCTCAATATCAAAAATAAAGGTATCTTTCTTATCAATTGTACCTATCAAACTCTCAACTCTATCTCTGTTTGTATCTGTAACAAAAATCTGCCCAAACGAACTTCCGGAAACAATATTTAAGACACTTGCCACTCTACGCTGATCAAGCTTATCAAAAATATCATCAAGCAGCAGGATAGGTTTCTTTCCTGAAGACTCAAATAAAAACTCAAACTGTGCCAGTTTAAGTGCCATTAAAAAGCTTTTCTGCTGTCCTTGCGACCCTGATCTTTTTAACGGATAGCTATTTATTGTAAGCTCTAAATCGTCTCTGTGTATACCAACAGATGTATGCTGAATATAAGTATCCTTATGCCTTGCAGCATTAAGTAACTCTGCAAATGATCCATTAAATAACTGTGACTTATACTGAAGACCAACTTCCTCATCGGCACCAGATATCTCTCTGTAATATCTGTCAAACACAGGTAACAGCTTATCCAGAAATTCTATTCTCTTTTTAAATATCCTCTCACCTATTGCAGTCATCTGCTCATCCATAACCTCTAACATGTCGCTATCAAACAGACCAGAAGAGTAGCTCTGTTTAAGAAATGAATTTCGCTGTTTAAGTATCTTTTGATACCTTATTGTATCTTCAAGATATGCTTTATCATATTGCGATATAACCCCGTTCATATATTTACGACGCTCTTCGCTTCCCTCTGTAATAAGCATAGAATCAGAAGGAGAAATCATTACTACCGGTAGTAAACCAATATGATCCATTAATTTGTCATATTCCTTCTTATTACGCTTAAACTGCTTTCCTCTTCCTCGTTTAAATCCGCAATATATATTCTCCTGCTTATCGCTTGCATAGTACTCTCCCTGTAAAACAAAGAATTCCATATTATGCTTAATATTCTGGCTATCAATAGAATTAAAAAAACTCTTACACATAGACAGATAATAAATTACATCAAGAATATTCGTTTTACCCATACCGTTATAACCACAAAAACAGTTAATTCCGTCAACAAATTCCACAGTTACCTGCTCAATATTTTTGTAGTTTACAATAGAGAGTTCTCTTAAATACATTTTTTTAAATTTTATACAATCTTACCACTTTTTATGCTATTCTTTAAAAATACACACTATTTTTTATTAACAACTGTTTTGAGATTATATAAAAAAAACTACATTTGCGCTTGTCGTTAGTTTAATAACCTAAACTTTGAGAATAGATGTCAAAAAATACAAAAACCGGAGACGAGAATCTAGAGAATGTTGAAAATGCTTTATCAAAAACTGAGCATTTTATTGAGGAGAACCAGAAAAGTCTTACAATTATTGTAGTTGCTATAGCTGCAACAATTGGTCTGTACTTAACCTATGACAGATTTGTTGCGCAACCAAAAGAGGTTGAAGCTCAAAACGAGATTTTTATGGCTGAACAATACTTTGAGCAAGATTCATTTAATCTTGCACTAAATGGCAAAGATGAGTATCCGGGATTTTTAGAGATTATTGATGAGCATGGATCAACAAAAGCTGCTAATCTAGCTCATTATTATACAGGAGTGTCATATCTTAGACTTGGAGATTATGATAAAGCAATTGAGTATCTGAAAAAATTTGATTCTGATGATATTATGGTTGCGCCTATTGCACAAGGTTCTATTGGCGATGCTTATTCGCAATTAAAGAACTACAAAGATGCTGCTAAATATTATACTAATGCTGCTGGCTATAGCGAGAATGATTTTACAACTCCTATATACCTTATGAAAGCTGGCCATGTATATATTGAGCTTAAAGAGTACAACAAAGCTATTGAGGTATTCAATAAGATTAAAGAGAACTATCCTCAGACTACAGAAGGTCGTCAGATAGACAAATATATTACAAAAGCAACTCTACTTAGTGAGAAGTAAAAAATTATAATATAATTACAAAAAAGTATCACCAAATATATTTGGTGATACTTTTTTTATATAAAACATATAAATCATGGCTACAAGTTTAAAAAATCTTTCAGATTATGATCCTGCTAAGGTTCCTTCAGCAGAAGATATGCTTTTTGGTATTGTTGTTGCCGAGTGGAATATTGAAATCACTGGAGCTCTGCTTAAAGGAGCTATTGATACTCTAAAAAAACACGGTGCAAAAGAAGAAAATATTGTTGTTAAATATGTTCCAGGAACATTTGAATTAACAATGGGTGGCAGATACATGGCAGAATATAAAGATCTGGATGCTGTAATTTGCTTTGGATGCGTAATACAAGGAGAAACAAGACATTTTGATTTTATTTGCCACGGTGTCTCTAACGGTATCACAGAACTTAATCTACAGTATGATATTCCGTTCATATTTGGTGTGCTTACTACAGACGATATGCAACAAGCAATTGACAGAGCAGGTGGAAAACACGGTAATAAAGGTGATGAAGCTGCTATTACGGCAATTAAGATGGCTGCTCTGCAACTTGAAATGGAAGAAGAATAGGACGAATAAAAATTTCATAAACACTATAAATTAAAAGACGGGATTTAGTATTTCCGTCTTTTCTGTATCTATTGAGTTTGTATTTCATACCCACTCCGAATTATTTTCTTCAGGATAGAATAATTTTTCCTTCAGGAAGATATCAATTTATCATAGTGACATAACCAAATTTTCATAAGAAAGAAAGAATAATTTCATAGTGATGAAACAAAATCTTCATGCCTATGAAAAAAAAATTTCATAGGCATGAAAATATTTTTCCATAGGGAACAAAATATTCTGTCATAGTGATGAAAACACGTTTTTTAACAATGCAAAAAGCAATAAACCCGAAACAAATTTACAACCAGCAACTTAAACAAAGCTATCCCGGGTAAATAATTAATTATAACCTAATTAAATTTTATTATACTTCTCCTTTGCAGTTCTAAATACTATACTTTCTATAAATAAATAAAATACAAACAGTACTCTAGAAATAAATTTATAATTATTCACATTTACAACTTAACCAAAGATAAGTAACCAATCAATTATTACTCATAATCCGGATTACCCTTGCTCCATAACTAAAAAACAAATTGACCGTGATGTATAATGACTGTTTTAAATCAGGTTTTAGATTGTTAAGAGACTAGTTATCTATTACTAATGACAAATAAGTCAGATTAAGATATTGTATACCATAATAAACCAGACACAAACACATATTTTCTATAAAAAGAGAGTGATTATAGGTGGTAGTCCAAACAAAAAAATAAACCCATACTCAGTAGGTTTATAACTGAGAATAAAATTAATGGGTCTATATAAAAAGATAAATATTAATCATACTCATAAATGATAACCCAACAATTACTATATCAAAAAAAAGTATAGTAAATTAACAAAAACAAAAACAGAAAAATGTTCGTTTACATAACTATCTAAAACTCACCAAACAGAGATATACAGGGGGTTTCTGAGCAAACAAATCAAAAAAAAATATCTCTAAAATATTTGCATGTAAAAAAAACTTCGCTACTTTTGCATCGCCTTTGAAACAAACGGGCAACGTTCTTGAAAAGAGAAAACGCCGATGTAGCTCAGTT
>DKJY01000136.1 GCA_002454955.1 Bacteroidales bacterium UBA6680 | reverse complement strand
ATTGATTTTAGTAAAGCATTATATTACAGTAAACTCCCCTCCTTGGAGGGGTTAGGGGTGGGTTATTTACCTCCCTGTCACATTATGAGGTCTTCCTGTCACAAGACAAGCCTTCCCTGTCGCTGCCATAGGCTTTCCTGTTACTGACCAAAGCGTCCCTGTTACTTTCCAAAGCCATCCTGTTACATGATGAGGCTTCCCTTGCATGAAAGGGAAAGGAGGTTTAGCGACAGGGTAAGCTTATATACCGACAGGAGCAACTTACAGTTTGACAGGGATTAAAGGTTTACAGACAGGAGAGGTTTGTATAATAACAGGAGAAGAGAGTAAAGTAACAGGATTAGTGCTAGAGAGTACAGGTATTTATGGTTTGATAAAAGGATGCTGTTATAAGGATTAGAAACATAATATTGCGGCAACAGGAGTATAACAGGCACAAAAATTAATAACTGATAAACTTTTTTAACATTTAGTTTATATGTTTGTACAGACACACCAATATTACTATAATATGAGACGCTTTATCTTATTATTAGTTTCTGTTTTAATATCTGTTAATGCCATATGTAATGAGTTTGATGTAAAGATAAAACAGGTAGATTCGTTGTTACGTTTTTATAAAACAGATACATGTATACATATACTTAACAACATTAATCAGAATAGATTAAACGGAAAAGAGCTGATAATGCTTTTTGAGAAGTATGCGTATGTATATCAGTTTAAGGGCGATCTGTATGTATCGTCAGATTATTATAAGAAGATGTATAAAAGTGCTGTTGTATATAGTGATACAGCCAAGATATTCAAATCGCTTGTAAGGTTGATGAATATAAATAGTAATCAGAAGAATATAGATGAGTTTCAAAGGTATTATGATATGGCTGGCGAGTATGTTACATCGGTTAAGTCAGATGCCGATCTCAGCAGATTCTATATGTTCAGCGGGTTAATGTTTAGTAGTATGGGTGTAAATAGTGAGGCCTCAGACTATCTGAATAAAGCACTTGTACATGCTCGTAAAGCTGATCAAAAGCCTCTTCTGTCATCGGCACTTAATAATGCTGCTGTACATGCAAAGGAGTGTAAAGATTTTGAGAAGGCACTCATGCTATACGATGAGGCAATTTCTCTTACCAAAGATAATAAGAGTCATGTATCGCATCCGTATAAACTGTATAACAAAGCCATTGTATATCGTGATATGGATAATATTGAGCAAGCTATGTTATATGCCCAAAAAGCTTACAATCTTTTTAAATCAAGAGGCGATAATATGGGCATTGTAATAAGTGCACTTTTTATAGGATCTATATATACCAAGGAGAGAAAGCTGAATATTGCGTGGCCATACCTTGAGGAGTCATCAAGACTTAACAGTAGAATTGGCGATAGACGATTTATGGCTCTGGGAGCACAGGAAAAAGCACTCTATTATGCACAGAGAAATGATATAGACTCTGTTTATAGGTATATATTAGCTATATCGTCATATAAAGATAGCATACATAAGATGTATAACGCCAAAGCTTTTGCCGGAGTGTACTCAAGGTTAAAGATTAAAGAGACTGAGAATGAGTTGATATCTCTGAATGCAAAGAATAAGGTGATTACTATGCGAACAATATACGGATCGGTACTGGTATTGATTTTGATAATTACAGGTTCTGTTATTGTGCGGTTCAGAAATCAGCGAATAAAGAGAGAGAAAGAGCTTGCTGATGCACGTAATAAGTTAATTGAAGCTGAGTTGCATGAGAAGGAGCAGGAGAAAAAACTTGTTGAGAAGGAGCTTGAGTTACAGAACAGAGAGATGCTTGATTTTGCCATGCATGTATCGCATAACAACAACATATTAAACTATACAGTTAATCTTCTTAAAACAATTGATAACAAAAGGCACTCTGAGCAGATAAAGGATATAATTATACAGATAAATAACCGACTTGCAGAGGATAAAGATTACAATATGTATAAGATGAAATCGGAAGATATTAACCGTAAATTTATAAAGATTCTTGATGATAAAGCATCGCTGTCGGAACCACAGAAACAGTTGTGCATACTTATAAAATCAGGATTGTCTACAAAAGAGATTGCCGGAATTCTGAACACTTCTGTAAAGTCTGTTGAGATGATGCGTTACCGATTGCGTAAGAAATTTGATATATCTGGAGATACCGATCTTGGCGATTTTCTGACAAGCTTGTAAGATACAGATTAAATACCCCCTCTCTTATTCTCTGCTGCTGTAATGCGTTTATAACAAGGATGTAAGGTGTTTGGCTTTGTTCTGTAATTGTAGCTAAAACAGGTATATAGAGGGGCTGAGAGGGGTTGTGTATTACATATATTTATATGTTTCGCTAATACTTTTGCTAAACACATTTATAAAAAAGTCATTATGCGAAGGAGAGGAAAAATACTTCTTACAATTGTCTTTATACTGACATTGTATACAGTAAATTTATCTGCAAAAACCAAAAAGTATGAGGTAAGTGCCGATGGAACCAAACAGTTTACAACAATACAGGCAGCTATTGATCATGTTGCGGCAGGCAATATAGCAGAGAGTACAGATATTGTTATTTATCCCGGTATATATAATGAGCAACTAACCCTAAAAACAGTTGCCGGGAGCGATAAAAACAAGACAATACAGCTGATATCTTCAACAGGTAACAGCAGCGATGTTACATTAAGTAGCAATAAAACTGTTATAAACATTCAGGGATCGTATTATACAATTAGTGATATAACTGTAAAGAATGTAGCAACAACATCGCATCATGGTAATGTAATAGTGTTTAACTATAACTCATATATTACAGATATAACAATTAAGAACAGTAAGATTCAGGGGTATGCAGATGCTGAGAACGAATGGGAAACAGCCGTTATTATGTTGGGTTCGGCAAATACAAATAATAATGTAACAATAAACAATTGCGATATTATTAATGGTAGTTACTCCGTTTTTGGGTCAACATCAAAAGAGTATTTTAATATTAACATAAGTAATAACAGGTTTGGTAATTATGGAGCCGGAGGTGTTTGTGTTTCAAAATCGAATGAGATAAAAATATCAAATAACACCTTTAAGGGAAAATCATTTTATACCGGAAACATAAGAGATATTCAGTTACTGGCAGCTATTGGTAATGGTATAATAGAGCGCAATATTATCTCTATGAATCACAAGAGTACCAATACAGGAATTTATCTTAATGGTAACAAATCGCCCGGAGGGCTTATTATAAAGAATAACTACATATATAATAGCGGTAACGATGCCAGTTTTGTTGGAATAAAGGATTTTAGTAATTCAAATATCAGGTATCTGCACAATACAATAAGGTTAAACGGAACTACCAATAAGGTTGTAAAGTGTATTGATATAAATAATACTGTAAAGTCTGGTAGTCCGGCTATATTACTGAATAATATTATTGTAAATGGTTATAAGAATGGTTATGCGTTGCGCGTTGCAGGATACGCAGATTATCTTAAACAGATGGAGAATAACTGTTGGCATAGTGTTAACTATCTTATTGATTATTATGGAAGAACATATAATAGTATAGATGAACTTAACGGAGATTCTGGATTGGGTAGCAGAGGTTTTATATATCTGCCAATATTTAAAAGTTCAGATTCACCTGACATTACAGAGTACTATGATGGAGTTATTACAACCAATACGATATCCGGTATTACCAAATATATTGATGGTACAGTCAGAAATGAGAATATTACCTTTGTTGGTGCCGCAATGGGTGTTAAGAGTGCAAAAGTAAATATCACAGATATTACTGCATTAACAACATCGGTTAAGGTAACAGCTCAGTTTACATCTTTTGATAGTAATGTAAAGAATATTGTACTTAAGTATGGTGAGCATAAGAGTAATCTGGTAACTGGTGTAAACTTTTCTGAAACAACATTATCTTCAAATAGCAGTAAAGCTCTTTTTGCTGAGGTTTCAGGATTAAAAGAGGATACAAAATATTATGTTCAGGCAGAGTATTATTCAAATGGAGAGACCAGAAGAACTGATATATTTGAGTTAAGAACATCGTTAGATCTTAACCGTGTAACTATTAATATTGCTGCTAATGAATTGATAGGTACAACTCCGGGAATGGAGTATAACATTAACAATAGTGGTAAATGGATAACCTGTGGTAATGGTAAAACCACCGGAGTTATGTTTGATGAGGGTAAGGTTATTGTTAGATCAAAGAGTGTTCAGTCAAATATAAGAACAATTACAACCTTAAAGCAGTCGGCAGCACCAGATAAATTGCTGTTTGAGATAGATTATTATAAAGAGCATTTTGTTGTTAATGTTGATAATATAGAGATGTCTGTAAACGGGGCTGAATTTGTTGCTGTAGCAAAGGGTTCGTATGCAGTTGCTCCTAACTCAAATGGTTTTGGCGATAAAAATGTAAGAATTAGATATGTTGCAACAAAATTAACGTTGGCATCAAAAACATCAACATTTATTTATCCTGAGCGCAGAGCTGCCCCAACAAATTATAGAATAGAGTACGATACTGAGAGTATAAAATTACCAACCATTAAGTTTGATATTGATATTACCGGTAAAGGGTTTGCAAAGGTTCTGAATACCGCTTCAGATATATCCTCTGTAATCCCTGATTCTGGTAATAGGCCTCTGAAAATAAAATTAAGAGCAAGTGCCGATAAAGTATCAAGACAGTTTTGTTCAGCAACAAAGGAGATAACTATAAAGGCAAGACCTGTATCTCCAAATTTTCTTATTGATTTTGCAAATGAAATTATTGGCGGGGGAGTACCAAACAGTGTTGAGTATGGTTACAAAGCAGATATGAGCGATGCTAAAACCGGTAACGGAAAATTTGATATAACAGTACCGGCAGTTGGAGAGAAAGAGAGCTATATACATTTCAGATACAAAGCCACGAACAGTAATTTCAGATCAAAAATATTTAGGCTAACTGTTCCGGCAAGACCAAAAGCTCCGGTGTGCAAACTTCATACTGCCGCCGGAGCATACAAAATGCTTATGCTAAAACCTGAAGGATCATCTAAGTTTATACAGGCAAAAGCGGGTCATGATATTCAGATATCGTATGACGGAAATATCTGGAATAATTTTACAGGAGCACTTATAAACGGATCTGGTAAAACAAAGATTTACGTGCGTTTTAAACCTGCAGCAGGTAGGTTCAGATCAGCATCATCTGCAAACCTGTATGCTCCAATTGATATATCGACAGTAGATATTGATATAGCAAAAGGTATTATCAGTAATACAACAAATCTGATGTCGTACTATTACGAGGGTAGCATTGTAAAAAAGGCTTGTACAGTGAATACAACAAAGGTGACGTTTAAACAGGGTACACTCGTGGTTTATGAAACATCTAATAGTGTCAATAAGAGGCGTTTTGTTATTGCTGCACCTAAAAATATATCGCAAATATTCTCTGTAGATTTTGTTAATGAGAAAACCAATGAGGTGGTACCGGCTAATATAGAGTACAGAACAACCGGTAAATGGAGTAATAGCGTTGCAGAAGACAGACTTGTTATTACACCGGGAAAAGGTGTTACATATATTGAGTTCAGAAATAGAGCAACAAAGAGTGTATTGGCATCAAAGCTTTTCAGGTTAAAGGTTCCTGCTATTCCTGATGCACCTGTATTGGCAATTAATATAACAGATAAAGAGCTGAACAATTTTACTGCTGCTATGGAGTATGTTTCAAGTGAGAATAACGTTCTTGCGCGTTTAACACCAGATGCTGATATAGCGCACAATGCTGCTCCTGCTGGAGGTAATCTTGATGTAACTCCTTTTATAAAGAATTTTAATGAGGCGGCTATATATATACATGTAAGAGAGAGAGCTACCAATGCATCGTTCAGATCGGACTATAGTATTTATAAGGTAAATAAACGTTTTGCTGATATAAATCCTGCTGTAAATGTTATTACAGAGAGTATTGATCCTAATGCTGATGTGTATAACTACAACTTCGGAAACGGAACGGTAGAGGGCAAAGGTGTTATTACAACTACTATTGTAAAACAGATGATAGAGTCGGCAAGTAGTAATCGTGAATTAATTCTATACAGACCAACAACAAATCAGTTTTATGAGTCTAACAAGGTTACATTAACAGTTAAAAAGCGCAGGGCAAAACCATATGTAATTCTATCTGACAGAGCCAGTGTTAATGCTCATTTTATTATAGATATTAACGGTACAACACGCAGAGCAAAGACATCAGATAATCTGGAGTTTTCATTAAATGGTGTTTGGAGCGATATTACATCGGCAACAGAGGTAAATACGGTTGGTGATAATAATATTAAGGTGAGGTTCAGATATAGTGCAGATGAGTTCAGATCAGAGGCTACAGATAATCTTGATACAAAATCGGTTCTGGGTGGTGTTACAATTAATATTCTTACCAGTGAGCTTATCGGAACCACAAACAAAATGGAGTATAGTGTTAACTCAACAGACGGAATCAATGGAGATTGGAGTGGTTGTGGTAATGTTAAAACAGACAATGTTGGTTATAAAGCTGGTAAGGTTTATATAAGAGAGGCTGGTAATAAACATAATTTTAAATTAATAGCAGAACTAACAAAGGCTAAAGCACCGTATTTAAAGATTGATAGTTATACAGAGAAGAGTACAACTGCATTGAGTTCTGATTTTGAGTATGCAGATAATGTAATGTTTAAATCAGCGGTAAAAGGAAATAATACAAAGATAAATCTTAATGCAGGTACAACAGTTTATATTCGTAGAGCTGCAACAAAAACAACTCTGGCTTCAGATATTCAGACATTGAATATAGCGGTGCGCCCTATATTAAGTACAACAGTTTCCGGTACAACAGAGTATAAAGAGGTACATTTTACAATTGATTTTAAGAGGAGTGTAACAAACTTTAATTGGCGTGCAGCAATAACTAATAATAGTAATGTAACTGAGTATAAACATCTTGGTAATGGTAAGTATATTGTTACTATAAAATTTGTTGATGAGGGTGATGCAAGTGTAAGTTATCCTAATGGGGTTGTTGATGAGGATAACTACAAAACAGACAAGATTACATTTAAGTATAAAAAGGCACAAGCAAAGAATACTGCTCCATATCAGAATGGAAATATAGATAATCAGACATTTAATGTTAATCAGCATTTTAGTTTTAATATTCCATCGGGTACGTTTGCTGATAACGATAAAGATGATGTTCTTACACTTAGTGCTAAGTTAGTTGATGGTTCAGCTCTTCCGGGCTGGTTAATTTTTGATAATAGTGCTAACAGTTTTAGTGGAGTATCTTCTTCGGCTGTTATGTTAAATATCAGATTAACAGCAACCGATAAAGCAGGAAGTACAGCATATGTTGACTTTATTCTTGATATAGTTGGGGTTACTTCAATTAATAATCCGGAGGTTGAAGATGTAAAGGTATATCCTACACATACAGCAGGGTTGGTTTATATAGAGACCGAAGCGGCTACAAGGGTATCTCTGTTTAATATCAGAGGGTTGTTAATTAAGCAGGTTAATATACCGGCAGGTAAGAGCAGCATAGATTTTTCGCAATTTAAAGGTGGTTTATATATAGTTAAATTAGAACATGACAATAAGACTACAAGCTTTAAAGTGGTTAAATATTAGAAGATTGATAGTTTTGTTATTCCGGTCATATGGTGTCATGTTCCGGGTTTGTAAAGAGTCGCTTTATGCGGCTCTTTGTATGTGTAATCTCTGTTTAATAATAATATATGCTATAGTTTTATGGTAATGGGTTGTGATTAAATAGAAGCGCCTACAGTAAATAACTGTGGGCGCTGTATGTATATATAAACTATATTATTTGCAATAATAGTATCAGATCTCTGTTGTTGCTTTTACAGGCTTTAGAGCCGGATCGCCAAATACTACATACAGAAGGTTGTTCTGTTTTACTCTTCGTGGGTTTTGTGGCGTTTCTCTTAATGCCAGTTTTTTTGTATCAAACTTGTTACCAACAATAGCTGCATTAATAGCTTCCTGATAAACCTGACCAACCGAAGCGCCCTCTGTTAACGACTCAAGAACCGGAAATAGTTTCGGAAAGCCAGCATTTAAACGCATATGACCGTAAACAATTGT
This sequence comes from Bacteroidales bacterium UBA6680, assembly GCA_002454955.1. Lineage (GTDB taxonomy): Bacteria > Bacteroidota > Bacteroidia > Bacteroidales > UBA6680 > UBA6680. The sequence continues at coordinate 19,697 of DKJY01000136.1, read as the reverse complement.
TGCGCCATTATCAATAGCCTTTAGTGCAAACGATTGACGATTCTCTATATTGTGACCATCTGGCGATTTGCGCATAGACGGAAAATCTGATTTCTGTGGCGATGCTGAGAAACATGAACCGCAAAGTACAATATCAGTGTTGTATGTCTCTGGTATAGCATCAATATCTAAACCACACGATGTTCCTGGTATTCCATGTCCGTGAAGAACCAATAGTTTAGTTTTATTAAACGATTCAGAGATCTGTTCAGGCAGTTTTTTTATAGATCTCTTTCCTGAGATATCAATGTTTATACTCTTTTCACCAGATAGTTTTGGTGCCTTATTAATGTCAGATACAAACAGATTTACCATAGGTATGTTAAGTCCGTAACCAGCAAAGTAGTTGTGTATTATTCCGTTTTTCTGTAATGATCTTAACTCTTTTAATCCTGGTACCATACATGATGCCATTGGGTTAAGCTCTTTTACCAATTTTGGGGTGTAGTTTATTGTTCGGTTAATCAGAGCCTCAAACTTTTCTGCATCTGATGCTAATAGTATACCAGGGTAGGCATCAAGTTCCGGATCATCATCAAGGTTACACAGCAGCTCGTATATACCAAGTATCATATTCTCTCTGTACGATTCTGGTTTTGGAGCAATAGCAATATACTCTACATTAGATTTGATAAGTTGCTTTCTGAGCTCTTCAGCTTCAGAAGCATCGTTATAGAGTGTTGCCAGATCTGATACGTTAATAATCTCTCCGTTTCTGTATTGTGCTAACTTTTTAAGCGATTTAATATACGCCTTATCTGTATGATCTGTAAGGATAATATATCTGTCTCCATGTGCCTTATGAGGCTTTGTTTGAAAGATATATTCGCTATTTCTGAGAGTGGTTCTTGATGGTTTGCTACCTGAGTTTATATCTGTTATATCTTTAATGTCAGGTATCTGTATTAGCTGATTACTATCTTGGCTGTTACTGTATACAAATGTTGTTTTATACTTATCTACAGGTAGAGATTGTGCTGATACTATAGAGCTAAAGCATCCGTATATACAGATGCCCATAACAAGAATTAAATATTTAATATTTATTGAATACATGGTTTATAGGTTTTAAAATATTAATGGGATGTTGTTGGAGTAATAATTTTACCTCTCTTTATTACAAGCTTAATATCTGTTGTGTTTGAGATATCATCTAGCGGATTTGAGTTTAGTACTACCAGATTGGCAGTTTTTCCGTTTTCAACGGAGCCAATGCTCTTTTCAGCACCTACTACCTCTGCGTTAATAATTGTTGCCGATCTAATAATATCTATATTTGATAATCCGGCCTCTGAAAGTAACTCTAACTCCTTATGTAGATTTAGTTTTGCACCATATTGTGTAATGTCTATTAAATGGTCAGATCCGGCATTTATCTTAACACCTGCCTGATATGCCAGTTTGGTTGTTTTTATAGCCAGTTTATATCTTGATGAATCTACCTTTTGCTGCGGTTTTTTTGGTGTAAGTCCTGTTGTATATACAAACAGAGTAGCGTCTAGAATAGTGTTATTATCTACCATCGATTTAAATATCTCTTTAACCTTTTTACTGTTTTTGTCCCACTTAATTGAGTTAAGCTCTTTGCGATACTCCATAGCCTCTTCTCTCTTTTTGAAACTATATCTGTCTTTAAGCTCCTTTATAAGTTCATACTGAATAAAATCTCCTGCATGCGATATACAGTCGGCTCCTCCGTTTATTACATCCGATGGTTTTGATGGTGGAATAGCAGCGTGTGCCCACACCTTAAGCCCTTGTTTTTTAGCCTCGTCAGATACCTTTTTAATAAGTTCAGGCTCAACATTTGCATATATCTTTATTGCTGTAGATCCTAAGCCTTTAAGTTCTGCAACTACTTGTTTAAAGTCTGTTTTATCTGTTATAGCTCTTTGCCATGCTTCTTCTCCTGCTGTTGCCCCCAATGCTACAGATTGTGGTCTGGGGTCGTTCTCAAAGAATTTAGGACCGGCTATAATTGCACCAAAATATATATCAGATCCGGTATATTCTCCAATAAGCATATTTCTTTGTAGTGCAGATAACATTCTGCCATCGCCTCCCATATCTCTGACCCCTGTAATACCATTGTTCAATGCAATATTAAGATGCTCTTTTGCTTCATCAAACGTGCCATGTGTAATGTGTACGTGTCCGTCGATTAATCCGGGGATAATATATTTGCCTCGCAGATCGTGGGTTATTGCACCTTTAGGAGCTCTTAGGCTCTGCGTATAATTTATCTCCTGAATAATATCGTCTTTTATAAGAATAGAGCCAGGTTTGGCATCTCCTGATATTACATCAATAATTGTAGCGCCTCTCAGAACTATATATTCAGAGTTGTCTGTTGTTTGATTCTCTTTTATTGATTTTAGAACCTCTTTTACCAGTTCAGATTTGCACTCTTTGTTTATAAACTCAATAGCTTTGGTTCTCATCTCCTCTGTAGGTGCATTAGAGAGAAACTGAGATATTCTTGCATCTATCTTGTTTCTGTCTTTAAGAGGCTCAACGCTTTTTACCAGTTGCTTTAGCATTGGTTTTATCTGTTCCGGAACCTGTGCGTTAATAGCAAAACACATTGATAGTGTAATTACTATTGTAATAATTTTCTGTTTCATGTTTTTAAAATTTGTAGTGAATAATGTTATGTCATTAGTTGTGAATTTCTGATTCATGTTTATTTCAGATACTTTTTAATCTGTTTATTGGACACCAAATTTTTAGTTGTATTGTGCAACTATATGGTTAATTTTTTTTATTTATATATGTTTTATAGCACAACAGAGCTGTGGCAATATCCTCTGCTGCAAAGCTAAGTGATTCAAACACTGTTTTCTCACTCTTTTTGTTTATGCTGCTATTAATAAGGCTAAAGCAGTATGTGTTTGTTAAATCATTGGCAATTAGGGTTTTGTTAGGCACTAATATTATATCGCCTGCTTGGTTTTTTGCCGATGTGTAGTTGTCTACAACAACAAATGAGTTATAAATGGTGTTGAAGTCAAGCTCTCTGTTGTCTGGTGAACAAGATCCAACAGCGTTAATGTGTGCATTGTTTTTAATCAGGTTGTTTTTTAGTGCAGGATATTTTGGTTGAATTAGTGTACCTATTATATCTGCATTTATGTAGGTTTCTTTGCGATTATAGCATATGCAGAGGTTCATATTATTGTATATTGCTTATATACTTATGCAGTACCTTAATAAAAGTATCTAACTCCTGTTTCTCTATATTGCTTTCTGCTTTTATGGTAATGTCATCTGCAAGCGACAGGGCTTTGGTTTTAATTGCTTTGCCTTTTTTGCTTACATATATCAGGTTGTTTCTTTTATCACTGCCATTACTATCTTTTATTATGTAACCTTTTTTTTCAAGTTCAGATACCTGTCTGGTTATTGTGCTCTTCTCTTTATTTGCAATTTTTGCTAACTCTTTTTGTGTAATGCCATCTTTTTCCCATAAGTAGTATAGTAATCTCCACTGCTCAACCGATATATCTATATTATTATTAATAAGGTTTTGTTGTAGTGTACCTGAAAGTAATCGGGCTGCAATATTTATTAACGATGATGTATTTGTGTTCTTCATTTTATAATTTGTTTTTTAATGATTGTATGTAACAAGCTTATTTAGTTATTATGATTTGTATGGATAACCAGTCTCATGCTCTGTTGTTTCAACAAAAAATAATATAGTTGCAATGTACAACTAAATTGGAATTAATCAAAATCAACATCTGTTCTGAGTAGAGAAGGGCACTATATTTTGATATATTTGAGTGAATAAAACTTCTGAAAATGTATGGTTAATTTAAGAGCTCTGAGCAGTGATGATGTAAAGTATTTCTATAATTGGATTAATGATGATGAGGCAATAAAGTATTCGCTTACAGTTTTTCAGAGATTACAATCAGATTTAGATATTGATAAATGGTTCAGTAAATTGTTGAATGATTCCGGTTTGTGTTTGGGAATAGAGGCTGTTGATACTGGCAAACTCATTGGATATGCCGGGATATGTAGTATTTCTGATATTAATATGTCTGGAGAGTACTATATATTTATTGGAGATAAATGTTATTGGAACAAGGGGATTGGCTCTTATGTAACTGGTGAAATAATAAACAGAGGTTTTACGGAGTATAAACTAAACAGAATAATGCTTACGGTATCTGACATTAATGGAGCAGGAGTAAAGGCTTATGAGAAGGCAGGTTTTAGAAGTGAAGGCATAATGCGTGAAGCATGCTACAGAGATGGAGCTTTTCATGATAAATTGGTAATGTCTGTTTTGAGAAGTGAGTGGATAGATAATTGATTTTGTGTTAAACAATAATATTGTATACTTTAGAGCTGGAAATAAAAAACGAGAGTTATGGAAGATAATACTAACGGACCAAAGCCGGGAGAGATAAGTATAGAGCTTACAGATGAAACTGCACAAGGTACATATTCTAACTTGGCGGTTATTACACATTCGCATGCCGAGTTTGTTATAGATTTTGTGAGGGTGATGCCTGGTATGCCAAAAGCACCGGTTAAATCGAGGGTGATATTAACACCGGAGCATGCAAAGCGTTTGATGGGTGCACTACAGGAAAATATTACAAAATATGAGGCTCAGCACGGAAAGATAAATAGTTCTGAAGATAATAATCCTCCAATACCAATGGGGTTTGGCGGACCAACATTTCAGGCTTAAAGAATATGCTGTATCAGACATTATGTCTGAATACAAAAAATGCTGCTCAATTGGGCAGCATTTTTTGTAATAATATTTTTAGGTTATTCTTTAGAAGTTGTAAGAGAATGCACATCTTATATTTATGTTATCTCTTTTTATATCTCTTCCTGTTACGTCTTCCGGAGAATCTTTAACGCTATAGTTTATGTGTCTGTAACCAACTGAAGGAGATAGTTTAAATCGGCTTGATATGTTAATATCGTAACCAAAATCAAGACCAAATGTTGTTAATAGATACCCGTATTTATTTTTGTCTTTTTGAGTATACCATGAACGCTCTATACAAGTGGCATATCCGATACCAACTATTGGTTTAAGGTATAATTTCTTTAATAGATAGAATTGAGCAAAAGGACTAAAGTAAATGTCATTAGTGTTTTTGTCGATTATGTTATCGGATGTTTTCCAGTAAATATCTCCTGTAAGCTCGGCTCCAATTACTGTTTTTTCACCAATTCGGTAACCAAATATTATTGATTTTGATGATGCTACTGAACCAAGATCGTTATTCAGGTTCAAGCCTAATCCAACTCCAATACCTACAGAGAATTTTTTCTGATCCTGAGCGAATGATGTAATGCTTATTAGAGCAAAAGCTACTATAGCATATAGTTTTAAATGTTTCATGAGTTTAATTTTTTGCATATGCAACAGACATAAATATTGACATTTCACTGTTTGAGAAATCTTTATGTCTGTTTATATGCATATAAATATTCTGTTTTTAATTATCTAAATCTAAAATCGGTATACAAAGCCTACTCTAGCATCCAATGCATTTCTTTTTTTATTATCATCGTTGGCATTGTTAGAACTTTTAGTACAATTATAATTTGTGTGTTGATAACCAATTATAGGCGTAATGGAGAAACTATCTGTAAGATATATATCATATCCAAAACCTAATCCGTATGTTGTTGTTGTGTAATTCCAAACGCTTCTTGACTCAGAATTATGTGAATAAAAGTTTGAGGATATGTATTTTGAAAAGCCAATACCAAAGTTTGGTCTTAAAAATAGGTTCTTTATTAAGTATAACTGAACAAAAGGATTTACAGATATTTCATTATCACGATTTTTAATAGTCTCGTTGTTGATAACAAATGTTGCAGAGTAATATATTTCGGTACCAATAACAACATTCTTTGTTAATCTGTATCCAAGTATAGGAGAACAAGACATGCTTAACTGTTTGTTATTTTCGTTGAAATTGAAATATATCCCAGCATTACCTCCGGTTATAAACTTTGTCTGTTTTTGAGCTAATATATTTGTGCAAACAAAAACAGACAGAACTGCTATATATAGTTTTAAATGTTTCATTTGTTTATGGTTTTTTCTCATTTGTCAGATGGAAATCGCATTTTAGTCGCTCTAAAGTGTGAGAAAATTCTAATTAATGTTCCCTATCTGATTAGAATTAAATTTATTAATGCTTATTATTTTTGCCGCTTAGAATTTATATACAAAATCCAGACTTAGTGATGATGCTACAGTGTAGTTTTCCAAATCAGAATCTGTTATATATGAACATTTAAACAATGGTTGCAGAGATACATTATCTGTTAATTTAATATCGTATCCAATTCCAACTCCTCCCTGAAGATTTACAAACGTATTTGAGCTATAATTGGACAAAAAGATATCAGTACCTATACTTGTATGTATAAAAAGATTGTTTTTTAGCATGAATCTTAAAAAAGGGTGAAACTGGATTGTGATATCATCAAAAAAATCTTTATATGTTAATCCAAAGTCAGCACCCAATATCTTGTTTTTAGATATTTTGAAGCCAAAGAATCCTTTTAAGGCTAAATTTTTTTCAGTATATTCGAAAATAGAATTATTATAAGTTATTTCCTCAGTTACTTTATTGTAACTGCCACCGATTCCACCACCAATAATAAATTTGGTGCTATCCTGCGAATATGCAGAAGCTGAGATTAACACAAATAATACAATAATGTGTTTCCTTAATAAATGTTTCATTAACTTATTTATTTGTTTACTGCATATTTAATTGGTGTAACAACTCATCTTATACTCTATAATAAGTAAGTGTTATACGCTTAATTAATTCTGCAATTAAATTTGTATGAGGATTTAATGTTTTAAAATGTTCTGTAATTGAATAGTTGTTCAGAGTGCATTACGTACACAGCTCTGTTACTATTATGTAACTTGTCATAAATGTCTGTAAAGTTTAAATATGTAATACTTGTCGATAATGGTTCAGAAACCGGGTGCAAATATAATAAAAGAGTAATTTATAACACAGTACATTGTTATAATTATATTATTATAATAATGTACTGTGATTATTTATGATATGTATAAAAAAGGAAAGTCTATGCAGCAGGAATAAAAAAGCTCCAGATAATGTAATTAATCATTCTCGTGTGTGTGAAAACTTTTTCTCATGCTTCGTTTCATTTGGTTATAATTTTAGGTATAAAGGATCTCTTTTATATGTAAAAAGATAAAAACAGGTGCAAATGTTATAAGAAATAGCTGAAGAAATCTTCATGTAAAGCATGTTTTTTTTTAGACTGAATCTAAATAACGTTAAATGAGTGTTAAGAATCTTTAAGTTATGCATTAAATACAAGGCATTGTTTGTAATAAAAAAAGCCTTTTTTATCTTTGGCGTTGATTCTTAGTAAATTACTCAAAATAAGAAAAATGAAAGGATTAAAAATTGTTGTTTTGGCGAAACAAGTGCCTGATACACGTAATGTGGGCAAGGACGCTATGAAGGCCGATGGGACAGTAAATAGAGGTGCTTTGCCGGCTATTTTTAACCCGGAAGACCTTAACGCTTTAGAACAGGCATTGAGATTAAAAGATAGATATGAGGGGTCTACAGTTTCTATATTAACAATGGGTCCTACACGTGCTTCAGAGATTATACGTGAGGGTATGTTCCGTGGAGCAGATGGTGGTGTATTGCTTACTGACAGAAAGTTTGCTGGATCAGATACATTGGCTACATCATATGCAATCTCGTTGGCTGTAAAGAAGATGAATCCAGATATTATTATTGCGGGTCGTCAGGCTATTGACGGTGATACTGCACAGGTTGGTCCTCAGGTTGCTGATAAACTTGGACTAAACCAAATTACATATGCTGAGGAGATTCAGGAAATAGAGAATGATGTAATTACTGTTAAGCGCAGATTAGAGCGTGGTGTAGAGGTTGTTTCAGGGCCTATGCCAATAATGGTAACTGTAAACGCATCGGCTGCTGAGTGTCGTTCACGTAATGCTAAAGCTGTAATGAAGTTTAAGCATGCAAGAAGTGTTACTGAGTTACAGGATACTACAGAAGATTATATAGATATCAGAACTGAACGTCCGGAGCTTGTTATACCGGAGTGGGGTGTTACTGATGTTGATGCTGACGTAGCTGAGCTTGGGCTTTCAGGTTCGCCTACAAAAGTTAAGAAGATAGAGAATGTGGTTTTCAAAGCAAAAGAGGCAATGGTTCTTTCTGACTCTGATGCTGATATTAATGAGCTTATGAAAGGGCTTATTGAAAATCATACTATTGGTTAACCTATTTATTAACGTAAAAGATTATAATTGTGAATAATTTATTTGTTTACTGCGAGATAGAAGACGGAAAGGTTGCTGATGTGAGCCTTGAGTTGTTGACCAAAGGACGTGCTTTGGCAACAGAGTTAAACTGTAAACTGGAGGCGTTGGTAATTGGTTCAAACCTTGATGGTATTGAGAAGACTCTTTATCCGTTTGGAGTAGATACAGTATATACAGCTGATGATGAGCGTCTGTATCCTTATGTTACAGCACCACACTCTGCTATTATGGTAGGATTGTTTGAGGAGCTTAAGCCACAGATTGCGCTTTTAGGAGCAACATCTATAGGTCGTGACCTTGGTCCAAAGGTATCATCGGCACTTCATAGTGGTCTTACTGCTGACTGTACAAGCCTTATTATTGGAGATCATTACGAGAAAAAGACTGATACAAAATATGATCAGTTGTTGTATCAGATACGTCCTGCTTTTGGAGGAAATATCATTGCAACAATTATCAATCCTGATCATCGTCCGCAAATGGCAACAGTGCGCGAGGGTGTGATGAAGAAAGAGATTTTTGATGCTAACTACGAAGGTGAGTTAGTAAAACTTGATGCTGAGAAATATCTTAAGCCAGAGCTTTTTGCTGTTAAGATTATTGAGCGTCACATGGAAGCCAGCAAGGTTAACATGAAGGGAGCTCCTGTTGTTATTGCCGGAGGATACGGTGTTGGTTCAAAGGAGAACTTTGATCTTCTTTTTGAATTGGCTGAGGTATTAGGTGGTGAGGTAGGTGCTTCACGTGCTGCTGTTGATGCAGGATATGTTGAGCACGATCGTCAGATTGGTCAGACAGGTGTTACTGTACGTCCACGTCTTTATATCGCTTGCGGTATCTCCGGACAGATTCAGCATACTGCAGGTATGGAGGAGTCAGCAATGATTATCTCTATTAATAACGATCCTAATGCACCAATCAATAATATTGCTGATTATGCAATTCAGGGTAAAGTAGAAGATGTTATACCTAAAATGATTAAGCACTACAAAGAGAATACTAAGTAGAGTTTTTTGGTTTTAAAAAAAGAGAAGTAATGGATAATTTTTTTAATGATAATTCCGATCTGAAATTTCATCTTAAACACCCTTTGATGAAGAAGATCGTAGCACTTAAAGAGAAGGATTTCGAAGACAAGGGTAAGTACGATTATGCACCTGTTGATTTTGAGGATGCAATGGATAGCTATGATAAAGTACTTGAAATTGTTGGAGATATTTGTGCTAACACTATTGCACCAAATGCTGAAGGTGTGGATCAGGTAGGTCCAAAAGTAGAGAATGGTCGTGTAATATATGCTCCGGGAACACAGGAGAATCACGATGCTCTTACTCAGGCAGGTGTTGTTGGTATGTCGTTGCCACGTAAATATGGCGGACTGAACTTCTCAATGGTTCCTTATGTTATGGCTGCTGAGCTTGTATCTAGAGCTGATGGTGGTTTTGCTAACATTTGGGGTCTTCAGGATTGTGCTGAAACAATTCATGAGTTTGCTTCAGAGGAGATTAAGGACGAGTTCCTTCCTCGTTTTAATAAAGGGGCTACAGCAGCTATGGATCTTACAGAGCCAGATGCTGGTTCAGACCTTCAGGCTGTTCAGCTAAGAGCCGATTATGATAAGGAGAAAGGTGTTTGGTTACTGAATGGTGTTAAGCGTTTTATCACTAACGGTGATGCAGAAGTTTCACTTGTTCTTGCTCGTTCAGAAGAGGGAACAGCAGATGGTAGAGGTCTTTCTCTATTTGTTTATGACAAAGCAGACGATGCTGTAGTTGTTCGTAGAATTGAGAATAAATTAGGTATTAAGGGATCTCCAACATGTGAGCTTGTGTTTACAGATGCTCCTGCTAAGCTGGTAGGTGATCGTAAACTTGGTCTTATCAAGTACGTAATGTCACTTATGAATGGTGCTCGTCTTGGTGTTGGTGCTCAATCGGTAGGTATTGCTGAGGCGGCTTATCGTGAGGCTCTTAAGTATGCTAAAGAGCGTATCCAGTTCGGAAAACCAATTATTGAATTCCCTGCTGTATATGAGCTTCTAACAAATATGAAGGTTAGTGTAGAGGCAAACCGTGCTCTTCTTTATGAGACAACACGTTTTGTTGATATATATAAATCGTACGGATTTATTGCTGAAGACAGAACTCTTACAAAAGAGGAGCGTCAGGAGGCTAAGAAGTATAATCGTCTAGCAGATTCTTTTACTCCGCTTCTTAAGCTAATATCGTCAGAGTATTCAAATTCTGTTGCATATGACTCTCTACAGGTTCATGGTGGTACAGGTTATATGAAAGATTTTGCTATTGAGCGTATCTATCGTGATGCTCGTATTACAACTATTTACGAGGGAACATCACAGCTACAGGTTGTTGCAGCAGTACGTGGTGTAACAACAGGAGCGTTTGCAAATCAGATGAAAGAGTACGCTGCTCAGCAGTTTGCTCCGGAACTTGATTATCTGAATCAGGATCTTATAAAGCTTGCTGAGGAGTATCAGAAAGCAGTTGATCATGTTACTGCAATAAATGCAGAGCAAGAGGGTAACGATTATCTTGATTTCCATGCACGTCGTTTGGTAGAGATGGCTGGTAACATAATTATGTCTTACCTACTTCTTACAAACACATTAATTGATGAGGATTACAGAGTATCTGCTCAGATCTTTGTTAAGAGAGCTAAAGCTCAGAATGCTGAAAGATTTAACTATGTTATGGATTTTGAGATGAAAGACCTTGGGGTTTTTAAAGCTTAAGAGATAATATATTTACGATAAAAAAAAGCAGTTCCGTTCTGGAGCTGCTTTTTTAGATTTAGTAAGTGATGTTTGAATTATTTGCTTTTCTCAACACTATACCTGTAGGTTGGGCATGTATAAGTTTTACATGCAGAAAACAATATTACAGCTAAAACCACTAAACCAACAATCTTGTAAACTCTCTTCATAACAGGATAGGTTTTGTTTCAGATTTATATTGGCAATTTATTAATTATTTCTCTATTAATCAACGTAAAAAGTGCGAATTAGGTTACGTAAGAGTATGTGATAATTACAGTATTATGCACTGTGTTACGCACGTGTACTGATTTGCAGTGTCGTAGGTGTTTTTTATCATATTAATAAATTTAATGTAAAAAAGTTTTTGACTGTTGCTATAATGTATAAATTTGAGCATTAATTTATCATTAAACTCATAATAATATGATGGATATTTTAAAGAACAGAAAGACTATTAGAAAATATACAGATCAGGATGTCTCAGATGAATTGCTTAATGAGATACTTGAAGCAGGAGTAAGAGCATCTACAACCGGAAATATGCAGGTTTATAGTGTTGTTGTTACACGTGATCAGGAGATGAAAGAGAAACTGTCGCCGTGTCATTTTAACCAACCAATGATAAAGCAGGCTCCGGTAACACTTACATTTTGTGCTGATTTTAATAGATTTGTACGTTGGTGTGAGTTGAATAATGCAGAGCCGGGGTATGATAATTTTTTATCGTTTGTTACTGCTGCAATAGATGCTCTTTTAGTTGCCCAGACAGTATGTGTTGCTGCCGAGGCTAAAGGGTTGGGTATATGTTATTTGGGAACAACAACCTATATGGCAAAAAAGATTATTGATGTATTAGGTCTGCCTAAAGGAGTTGTGCCGATAACTACTGTTACATTAGGTTATCCAGCAGAGAACCCAGATCAGATAGATCGTCTGTCATTAGATGCTGTTGTTCATAAGGAGACTTATAAGGAGTTCTCTGATGATCAGATAAAGGGTTTTTATGCGGAAAAAGAGGCTCGTGAGGATAGTAAGCAGTTTATTAAAGAGAACAATAAGGAGACGTTGGCGCAGGTGTTTACTGATGTCAGATATAAAAAAGCAGATAACGTTACATTCTCAAATATGTTTCTTGAGGTACTTAAGGAGCAAGGTTATATGAATCAATAGAAATATAATTTTAATGTTTATATTGCAAAAGGTCATAATAGTATGACCTTTTTTTTGTTTTATAGTTATATGTTGAGAGTTGTAGAATATGGTGTTGTTTTATTATCTGTATTAATCTTTGGTTCTGTTTTATATGGACAAAGTAATAAATTGGTGCAGCTGTATATTGATTCTGTATTGGTGCAGAAGCGATATATGAAAACAAGCTATAAAGATTCTGTTAGCATGTATAACGATATTAATATTGTTACAGATAAATTTAGGACTAAAGGATATGTTGGAGCATCTCTTGATTCTGTAATTTTATTAGCTGATACAGCTAAAGTATATTTATATAGAGGCAGGCAGTTCAGGTGGCGTAATTATAGTGAAAATATAGAAGGGGAGAGAGCTAATGTGCGAAGATTCAGAATAAAACGTGATAGTTTTATTAATTGGAGCAATTTTGAGCAATATAGGCAACGAAGTTTGAAGTGGTATGTGAATAATGGTTATCCTTTTTGCAACATACATACAGATAGTGTAGTTATTGATACAGCATTTATTCAGGCAAAACTGATAATAGATCCAGGCAAAAGATTTGTTTATGGAAAAACTGTTATTAAAGGTGGAGCAAAGATATCAGAGAGTTATATTGATAAATATCTGCAAATTGAGAAAGGAAAACTATTTAACTATGATGATATTTTATCTATAAAGGATAAGATACAGTTATTACGTTTTGTTGAGAAGATTAAGGATTCGGAGATTGAGTTTGAGGACGGAGAGGTGGTGAAATATATTTATGTTAAACCTCGCAGAACAAATAGTTTTTCAGGGATTTTGGGTGTTAACACAGATAAAGGAAAGGTTGATATAACAGGAGAGCTTTTGCTTGATTTAAGAAATGTCTTTAAAAGTGGAGAGCATCTTAACCTGGAGTGGAAACGTTTAACAGGTTCATCGCAGGATCTTAAAGTTAGTATTGATATACCGTTTGTGTTGTATCGTATTGGTGTTGGTGCAAAGCTTGATTTTTATAAACAAGATTCGTCATATATATATGTTAATCCAGAGGTTTCGTTAAGATTTAATCTAAAGGGGCAGGATAATATCAGACTTATTTATAGCTATGAAAATACATATCCGTTAGAGCTTGAAGATGCCACAATAAATAGCAACAGAGCTACTATAACCAAAAACATGTATGGAGTTTCGTTTACAAAAAATAGTTTAGGGAATAGAGTTGGGGCATATAATGGATTGTTTTTTAATACAGAGGTGCTTGTTGGTAACAGAAACTATGAAAAGGATGATGTTTCAGAGAGTGGTACATTTTTTAAACTATCATGGAGAGGAAAGTATATAAAACCATTGTACAGGAGTTTTAATATTCAACTTAGATCTTCAGGAGGAGTAATGAAATCGTTTGGTAGTTCAGAAGATTTGGCAGATAATGAACTGTTTTTTGTAGGAGGAACAACAACAGTCAGAGGATTTGTTGAGAATAGTTTTCGTGCATCTGAGTTTGCTGTTTTTACATTACAGCCAGAGTATCAATTAGGTGGTGGTACAGCTGTTTATTTATTTGCTGATGGGGCTTATATAAATGATTATAGTGTGTATAAAAGTATAACAGCATTTGGTTTAGGTTTGGGATTTAGATGGATAATGAATGGGGGCTTGTTAAATGCATCGTATGCTTTGGGTACAACAAAGGATGTTCCGCTTGAGTTCAGAACAGCAAAAGTACATGTTAGTTATACCGTAATATTCTGACCTTAACGGTTAGTGTTTTTTTTAGTGTATATAATTCTATTTTTTTATACGGATATTTAATAAATTCATTACTTTAGAGCCGGGATATATAACCTTATCTTAGCTTTAATAGCGTATGGTTTATATACTATAATCTATTGTAATTCTATAGTCTCTGACATTATATTTAAATATGCTGTTTTGGTGAATAATTACGGGACTTTTTATTTTATAATGAGGGTAGTTTGATAAGATTTAATTGAATGATTTTTTATGTATAAAATCCGTGACAAAATTTTTAGACAAACAGATTTGATTATTGCTGTATGTCTTATCATATCGTTTAGTTCGTATCTTTTAGAAGCATATAAATTAATTACTGTTGCAACTGCAATTATATCGTTTAGTATGCTTGTGTACTTATTTGTAAGGATAAGCAGGCGATCTGTAAAGATTATAATTGATGAGAAAGGCATATATGTTTCAAAGGTTGACATATTATTTGAATGGGAAAATGTAGCGTCTGTTTCTGTTGTTAACAGAATAGAGACTGCGGAGCTGTTAACAAAATCAAGAACATTTATTATAGAAACTGATGATGGAACTTTCAGAGAACCGATTGCCGACTTGTATATAAACAGACGAAAATTGAATAGTGTTATTGATCTTTACCACAAGGAGAGATAATATTGATCTTTTAATATGCAGGATATCAAAAGGAGATATATGATATCCTGCTGTAGATATTTTGTTTACTTGTTAACGTAATATGAATTAGCTTGTGCAGTGCATGTAATTTCCAAATCGTTAATATTAACAGAAACAGGTCTTGATACAACAAACATAACGGCCTCTGCAATATCATTAGCATAGAGCGGTTCAATATTTTTATATGCAGCATCTGCCTTCTCTTTATCTCCCTTAAATCGTACAATTGAGAATTCTGTTTCAGCTAGCCCTGGACGTATCTGTGTAACTTTGATATTGTACGGAAGCATATCTATTCTCATTGCTTGTGATATTGCATTAACTGCGTGTTTTGTACCGCAATATACGTTGCCATTAAGATATACATCTTTGCCGGCTGTGGAACCGATATTTATTATATGCCCTTTTTTACGTTCAACCATTGTAGGCGATATCTTTCTTGTTACATAAAGCAGACCTTTAATATTTGTGTCTATCATTCTTTCCCAGTCGTCAATAACACCCTCCTGAATAGGACCAAGACCAACTGCAAGTCCGGCATTATTTACAAGTAGATCTATATTCTTCCAATCTCCGTTAAGCGAATCAATAGCTTTGTCAACAGCCTCTTTATTTCTTACATCAAAACATAAGGTAATCGTTTCTGTATTAAAATTATCTGATAACTTCTGTTTAAGAGCTTGTAGCCTCTCTTCTCTTCGTCCTGTGATAATAAGACTGTATCCTGATTCTGCAAGTTTTATTGCAATTGCCTGACCAAATCCGGCGGTTGCTCCTGTAACAAGTGCTATTTTTTTCATTTGTTATAATTTTTTAAAATCTGTTCTATTTAAAACCTGTACTATAATTTCTTTTATTGTCTGGCTATGTGTTACTCAACTGTTTATAATATGTGAGTAAAAAAACAATTTGTAAATGCCGATTGATGCAAATGTTAGTATATTTGTGGTAAATTTAGAAAATAATTGTAAACTCAACATGTCAGACATGGAAGTAACTGTTAAAACAGCCGAGGAGCTAGGTCTATTACCTGAGGAATTTGAATCAATTAAGAAAATACTGGGACGTACCCCGAATTATACAGAACTGAGTATCTTTTCAGTAATGTGGTCGGAGCACGCTTCGTATAAAAATTCGATAAAGTGGCTTAAAACTTTGCCTCGTGAAGGTGAGCATATTCTGTGTGAGGCAGGAGAGGAGAATGCAGGTTTGGTTGATATAGGAAACGATCTTGCATGTGCTTTTAAGATAGAGTCGCATAACCACCCATGTGCGGTTGAGCCATATCAGGGTGCTGCTACAGGAGTAGGGGGGATAAATCGTGATGTGTTTACTATGGGAGCACGTCCGGTAGCTCAGCTTAACTCATTACGATTTGGTAATCTTCAGGAGTCACGCACAAAGTGGCATATGAAAGGTGTTGTTAAAGGTATTGGCGATTATGGTAATGCTTTTGGTGTACCAGTAGTAGGAGGAGAGGTGTTTTTTGATGAGTGTTATGGGACAAACCCACTTGTTAATGCAATGTCAGTAGGTCTTTTAGATAAAGGAGATATGATATCGGCTATATCTAAAGGAGAAGGTAATCCTGTCTATATTGTTGGTTCACGTACAGGAAAAGATGGGATTCACGGAACAACGTTTGCATCGTCAGATATTACAGAGAACTCGGCAGATGATATACCTTCGATACAGGTTGGTGATCCTTTTCAGGAGAAGCTATTGCTTGAGGCTACACTTGAACTTAATACAACAGATGTTGTAGTTGGAATGCAGGATATGGGTGCAGCAGGTATTATATGTTCAACTTCTGAGATGTCTGAAAAAGGAGGTTTCGGAATGCGTGTTCAGTTAGATAAAGTGCCATTGCGACAAAAGAATATGGAGCCTTGGGAGATTTTGCTTTCTGAATCGCAGGAACGTATGCTTATTGTAGTTGAGAAGGGTAAAGAGGATATTGTTGAGCGTATATTTGATAAATGGGATCTTACATGTGCAATTATTGGTGAGGTTACAAAAGGAGATACTCTTGAGTTTTTGTGGCATGGAGATGTTGTTGCAGAGGTACCAGCTTCTGAGCTTGTTTTAGGAGGAGGAGCTCCTGTATATGATAGAGAATATACAGAGCCAGCTTACTACAAGCGTTTTCAGGAGTTTAATATAGATAATATAGAGGAGCCGAAAAGCATGCGAGAGGTTGCTCTTAAGTTGATAGAGAATCCGAATATTGCATCTAAGAAATGGGTTATTGAACAGTATGATAGTATGGTTGGAACAGCTAATATGTCTACAAATTTCCCTTCAGATGCAGGTATTGTAAATGTAAAGAATACTAATTCTGCATTAGCACTTACAGTTGATTGTAATCCAAGGTATGTTAATGCTGATCCAGAGGTTGGAACAATGATTGCAGTGGCTGAAGCTGCAAGAAATATTGTATGTTCGGGTGGTGAACCATTAGCTATCTCTAACTGTCTGAACTTTGGTAACCCTTATAATCCTGCGGTATACTGGCAGTTTGTAGGTGCTATAACTGGTATGGGGAAAGCTTGTCGTAAATTTAAGACACCTGTAACCGGAGGTAATGTAAGTTTCTATAACCAGACGTCTATTGGCGATAAGGTAACACCAGTATTTCCTACTCCAACAATAGGTATGTTAGGATTATTAAAAGATAAGAAGACTCAAACTACCATGGCATTTAAAGAGAAGGGAGATATGATCTATCTTATTGGTGAATCTAAGAACGATATTAGTTCATCTGAGTATCTTGTATCATATCATGGTTGTAAAGAGTCGTCAGTACCATATTTTAACATTGATGAAGAAGCAGAGATGCAAAAGACTGTTTCAGGACTTTGTGAGAAGCATCTTATACGTTCAGCTCATGATGTATCGAATGGAGGACTGTTTTTTACTATGCTAGAGAGTGCAATGGTTAAATCATTTGGTTTTGACCTTACTACAGATGCAGAGGTAAGAAAGGACGCTTTCCTTTTTGGTGAATCACAAGGAAGAGTTGTTGTTTCTGTTTCGCAAGGAAAGGAGACTGAATTTATTGATTTTATGGTTGAGTCTGGAGTTCCTTTTTCTGCACTTGGTCATGTAACTAAGTCAGAGATAAGGGTAGATGATATATCGTATGGTTTTGTGTCTGATCTTAAAAAGGTTTATGATACAGCTATAGAAAAGTTGCTTAAATAATATTGACTTAATATTTTATATAAAAATCTGTCTGTATAACAGGCAGATTTTTTTTGTTATGACTCAACACAATGGCAGATTATAGTATATTAGCGGTTTATTTATTTAAAGTTTGTAATGAGCAAGGTTGTAATACCATATAATAACGATAAATCAAGTAAGAGAGAGCAGGTTGAGAAAATGTTTGATAATATATCATCTAACTACGACTTTCTTAATCATTTTTTATCGTTTGGAATTGATAAGTTGTGGCGGAGAAAAACAATAAAAATTTTGGGTAAATATAAGCCTGATACAATTCTTGATGTAGCAACTGGAACAGGTGATTTTGCTATTTCTGCTTTAAGAATTAATCCAAAGGAGGTTACTGGAATAGATATATCTGAGGGTATGCTCAATGTAGGTAAAGATAAGATTAAAACAAAAGGATTGGAGAATAGAATAAAATTGCTGCAAGCCGATTCAGAAGACCTACCGTTTAACAGTGAGCATTTTGATGCGATAACTGTTGCTTTTGGCGTCCGTAATTTTCAGAACTTAAAGAGAGGGCTAGGTGAAATGTATAGGGTTCTTAAACCAAATGGATGTACAGCTATTTTGGAATTTTCCAAGCCTAAATGTTTTCCTGTTAAACAGTTATATTGGTTTTATTCTAAGTATATTCTACCGTTCTTTGGTCGTATTATCTCAAGAGATAAATCGGCATATACTTATCTGCCAATGTCGGTAGAAGCTTTTCCTAGTGGAAAAGAGTTTGCTAATGTTCTTACAACGGTTGGGTTTTCAAAGGTTAAGATTATTCCTCTCTCGTTTGGAATATCTACAATATATATTGCTGAAAAATAATATTGCTGTTTATTGCGTTATAAAGGAAGTTAAGTAAAGGAGATTGTGTTTTGAAGAGACGACTTATTATATTATCATTTTTTGTTCTATTATCAAGTTTTGTATTTGCACAACGTGAGATACCGAAGTTCAAGCCTGAATATGAGATGAAGAGGCGATTACATTTTGGTTTTACTTTGGGAGTTAATACGGCTGGATTTAATATACATCGGAATAATACTGCTATGGGACTTTATGCCGATATGCCAAAGCTTTCTGCTGGTTTTCATGTTGGAATAGTTTCAGATTTGCGTCTGTTCAGAAATCTTAACCTTCGTTTCTTACCTACCGTAACATTTGTTCAGCGCCATCTGGCATACTACAATAAAAAGAATGAGATATATAAGAATGATGTAAATGGTGTATATGCTAATATGAGCTTTGAGAGTACTTTTTTAGAGTTTCCTTTACTCCTGAAATTTAAAGCTAAACGTATAAATAACCATACAGTATATGTTGTAGGAGGTCCTGTTTTTTCAGTTGATTTGGCTGCATATAAAAAACTCAATAGAGATGATGGAATATATGTCAGGCTTGAATCGATGGATTTTGGATATGAGATAGGAGTGGGATATGATAGATTCTTACCTTTTTTTAAGTTATCAACTGAGCTTAAATTTTATTCTGGCTTTTCTAATATGTTGTCGCCAGATGCAATAAAGGATACTGATATCGATACGCAAATGTTTATTGATTCTATAGAGAAGATAACATCATATGGATTTAAACTATCCTTTCATTTTGAATAGATGTAATCTGTTTTCTTATTGAGAATAGTCTTTTTGTCTTGGTAGTGGCTTTGCTGCTGCGTTCTGTTCACGAGTTTGGTTG
>DKJY01000062.1 GCA_002454955.1 Bacteroidales bacterium UBA6680 | reverse complement strand
TAATCATCTCCGTGTGTGTGAAAACTATTTCTAATGCTTAGCTCTATACCTGTAAATATAAAAAAAGCACAGTATCATTTTAACTGTGCTTGCATATTATTAATGTCGTTATCTAATTAAAGTTCTTTGTAAAACAGCGTTTGCGCTTATGCTGAATGTGGTTGTAATTCTTCCAGTGTTGTATTGCTTTCTGGTTTGTTTCAAATATCCCTGTTGTTTCAACATGTCTTACATTATGATCTAACATTACCTGCTGTAGTTCCTGAATAAGTAGTGCAGACACACCTTTACCCTGCATCTCAGGATCTATTCCGGTAAGTAACAGGTCAACTTCACTAGGATTTTTAAGTGCTTTAAGTATATGTCGGAACCCAAATGGGAATATTTTTCCGTTAGCCTTTTGCATTGCTCTTGACAACGAAGGCAGACCAACAATAAAACCAACCATTTGATTATTCTCATCCTGTACTACCTTTACAAATCTTGGGTTAAGCAGTCCAAAGTATCTTTTAAAGTAGTAGTCTATCATCTGCTCATCAAGTTCAACCACACTAAACAGATCTTTAAACGCTTCATTAAGCAGTTTAAACACCTCTTTTCCGTATGGTAATAACTCTTTATTCTTTGTAAAGTTTACTACCTTAAGTTTATATCTCTTCTTTATTATCTCTGTAAGTTTCTTAGCCTTTGCCGGCACATCTTCAATTGTAAGTCTAAATTCAACCCAATCAATATGCTTACCGTATCCAAGCTTTTCAAGGTGGTTTTTGTAATATGACATCTGATACTCTGATGCTATTGATGGAAGGTGATCAAATCCTTCAATCAACATACCCTGATGATCGAGGTTTGAGAATCCAAGAGGGCCTCTAACCCCTTCCATACCTTCAGTTCTTATCCACTTTTCTGCTTTTTGTATAAGTTCTTTTATTACATTATGATCATCTATTGCCTCAAAACGAGAAAAACGTCCATATTTTTCACCCGTTTTTTCAATATCTTTTCTGTTTATTATTGCTCCAATACGTCCGGCAGGTTTACCATCTTTATATGCAACCCAGAACTTTGCGTCGCAATAGTTAAATGCCGGGTTATGCTCTTTCTGAAGAACCTGTACTTCGTCTTTAATAATTGGCGGAACCCAGTATTTATTTGTTTTATATAGTTTAAACGGAAATTTCACAAACTCTTTAAACCCTTGTTTGTTTGTTACCTCTCGAATTTCTATTGACATATGACTATGCAGTTTCATGTTATTTGAATAACAAATTAAGAGTTATTAATTCATTAATCAAAAATTTTTAATTATAAATTCTTACTTTTTAAATAACGTATTCAGAGACGAAAAAAGATCCGTTTATCATCGGATCTTTTGATAAATATAATATTGAAATACTAGAGTGTCGAGATAAATTTATTTACATTCTCCTCTATTCTTGCAATAATATCTGTATCTTCAGCTTTTACAAAAGCATTACCTGTTATGCTCTCATACAACTCAATATATCTTTCTGATACCTGATTAACAAATTCATCTGACATTTCAGGAACCTGCTCACCATCTTTACCTTGAAAATTATTATCCATTAACCACTCTCTTACAAACTCCTTAGAAAGTTGCTTCTGGTTTTCTCCTTTATCAAATCTATCCTGATAACCATCTGAATAGAAGTAACGTGACGAGTCTGGTGTATGAATTTCATCAATAAGGTATATTTTACCATCTTTTCTACCAAACTCATACTTTGTATCAACAAGAATCAACCCGTGTTTAGCAGCAATCTCAGAACCTCTCTGAAATAGTTTCATAGAATACTCTTCAAGTTGTTTATACTCCTCTTCTGAAACCAGCTTTGTCGATATAATCTCCTCACGTGTTATATCTTCGTCATGCTCTCCTTGCTCTGCTTTAGTTGTAGGAGTGATAATTGGGCTCTCAAAACGTTGATGTTCTTTCATTCCTTCAGGAATTGGTACACCACACATCTCTCTTGCGCCATTCTTGTATGCTCTCCATGAGCTTCCGGTCAGGTATCCGCGTACAATCATTTCGACCGGATATGGTTCACATTTGTGTCCAACTGTAACCATTGGGTCTGGGGTAGCAATTTTCCAGTTCGGAACAATATCTTTGGTTGCATCAAGAAACTCCTCTGCAATCTGGTTTAATACTTGTCCCTTAAAAGGTATGCCTTTTGGCAAAACAACATCAAAAGCTGATATTCGGTCAGATACAACCATTACAAGGTAGTCATCACCTATACTGTATACATCACGAACTTTACCTTTGTACACATCATTTTGTCCTGCAAAATTAAAATCGGTCTTAATAACTGCATTAGCCATGTCAATAAAAAATTAAGTTGTTTAAGTCTCTCTATTTACGTTATATTTATCGTATGCTTTAACAATATCCTTAACCAGTCTGTGACGCACAATATCACTATTATCGAGTCTCACTACAGATATTCCTTTTACTCCCTTTAGCACATCTAGTCCGGTCATCAAACCTGATTTAACATTGCGCGGTAAGTCAATCTGCGTAATATCGCCAGTAACAACAAACTTGGCTTTCTCGCCCATTCTGGTAAGGAACATTTTTAACTGATTTATAGTTGTATTTTGTGCCTCATCAAGTATAACACAGGCATTATCCAGTGTTCGTCCTCGCATATATGCTAATGGAGCTATCTGTACAACTCCCTCCTGAATATAGTCGGCAAGTTTACGTGCCGGTATCATATCATTAAGGGCATCATATAGTGGTTGCATATATGGGTCTAATTTCTCTTTCATATCTCCTGGTAAGAAACCAAGATTCTCTCCAGCCTCAACAGCCGGACGAGTAAGTATAATTTTTTTAACCTCTCTATTTTTAAGAGCTCGTACTGCAAGAGCAATTGCAGTATATGTTTTTCCTGAACCTGCAGGTCCTATAGCAAATACCAGATCCTTTTTTTCAAATGCCTCAACGAGTTTTTGCTGATTCTTTGTACGCGCCTTTATTGTTTTTCCGTGATTACCAAAAACGAGTACTCCCTCACTTGAAAACTCACCCTCTTTAAGACTTTCTGCAGATGCATTTAAAAGATCTTCAATACGTTGTTCTGTAATCTGATTATATTTTTTGTAATAATCTAATAGAAATTCCAGTTTCGATTCAAAACGTTTTAGCTCCTTAGCGTCGCCCATTATTTTTAACTCAACACCACGGGCAATTAACTGGATTTTTGGGAAGTAATTAGCCAGCAATCTTAAATTACAGTTATTAATACCGTAAAAGCCAACCGGATCAACTTCATCTAAATATATTATCTTCTCCAATTATATATTTATTTTAAATAAGTAACTTTGTTGCACAAAAGTAGTGAAACCACTTATAAGTTTTGAAAAAATTTAATTAAAAACAAACAATTAAAGCTATTGTTAAATTTTGAACATTAAAACTGCATTAAATATAACAAAGAGATGCCTGTAATTACCCTTCTGACTGACTGCTCAAACAATGATTACTATGCCGCTGCTGTAAAAGGTCATTTTATGACTAGTTGCCCCGGTATAAGTATTATAGATATTGATAACAGTATTCAACAACACAATATTGAGAGTGGTGCATATGCTCTAAAAAGTTGCTACAGATATTTTCCTGACAACACCATACACATTATAGGAGTAGGTTCGGTAATAAATAAAAATAGTAATCATTATGCTGCATTTTATAACAAACAATACTTTATTGGTGCAGATAACGGACTCCTTGATATGGTTTTTGATACATCAAAGGCTATGATTGTAAAAATAGATTCGCAGACAAATAACAATTTCCCGGAATTGGAGGTATTTGCACCAGCAGCATTAAAGATAATTGACACAGGCAATCTACTATCTGTAGGAAATAAGAATATTAAACTAAAGAGAGTATTAAAGGTTGAACCAATAGTAGAGAACGACTATATATTAGGTCATGTTGAGTATATAGACACATATAATAATGCTATTATAAATGTAACTAAGGAGCTATTTGAGAGGACTGCAAATTATCGTAATTTTAAGATTTTTGTAAATAGTAAACATTACTCAATAAATAAAATCTCTGCCAATTACAACGATGTACCCGATGGTGAACTTGTTGCTATTTTTAATAACAACAATATGCTTGAACTTGCTATGAACAGAGCCGAAATTAGTACAATGTTCTCTTTAGAGACAGGAAAAACAGTACGTATTGAATTTATAAATAGTAATAGAGATCATGACGAAGGAACAAAACTCTTTTAAGAGACTTCTTGATATAATGGATAAGCTTCGTGAGGAGTGCCCATGGGACAAAAAGCAAACTATGGAGTCGCTAAGAAAGCTTACAATTGAAGAGACATATGAATTAGCCGATGCCATAATTGATGGCGATATGGACGAGATTAAAAAAGAGTTAGGTGATATTCTGCTTCATATTGTATTCTACTCTAAAATAGGGAAAGAGAAGAGTGCTTTTGATATAAACGATGTAATAGAGGGGATATCTGATAAGCTTGTTTATCGTCATCCTCATGTATTCTCAGATACAAAGGTAAAAGATTCATCTGAGGTTGAGAATAACTGGGAAGCTCTTAAGCTTAAAGAGAAAAAGGAGAAACGTGTTCTTGATGGTGTTCCTGTATCGTTACCTGCGCTTGTAAAAGCAAACAGAATACAGGAGAAGGTTAAAGGTGTTGGTTTTGATTGGGAAGAGAAACATCAGATTTGGGATAAAGTATTTGAAGAGTTCAGAGAGCTCAGAAAAGAGATTCAGGAGAATAATCAGAAGAGAATTGAAGCTGAGTTTGGAGATCTGTTTTTCTCTCTTATTAATGCGGCAAGACTGTATGATATTGATCCTGAGAGTGCTCTGGAGAGAACGAATAAGAAGTTCACAAAACGATTCAACTATCTTGAAGAGAAAACAATATCTAAAGGAAAATCATTACATGATATGAGTCTAGATGATATGAATGTAATTTGGGAAGAGGCTAAACAGTTTGATAAAAAATAGATAACAGGTTTTATATATTTAAGATAGCAGCTAAATAGCTGCTATTTTTTATTAATCTATTTCTTAAGATACACATCGCGCTGAGGAAATGGTATCTCAACACCTTGTTCTCTGAATATCTCAACAATATGAAAGCGCATCTCACTCTTAATATTCTCTATATAGAAGTTCTGTTCTGTCCAAAAATATACCCTGAATATAAGCGCAGAGTCGCCAAAATCATGAAGTCTGATAAATGGTTTTGGGTATTGCAGAATACTCTTATGCGATGTAACAATATCATAAAGTATATGCCTAACCTTATCTACATCTGAAGAGTAAGCAACTCCAACCTCTACAAAGAACCTTGTTTTTTGCTCTGTATCGCTCCAGTTTATTACAATGTTCTCTATAAATCTTGAATTTGGTATAATCATTACAATATTATCGCGTGTTTTTATCCGCGAGGTTCGTAAACCTATCTTCTCAACAACACCAACAATCCCATCTACCTCTACAACTTCCTTTATCTTTATACTACCTTCAAATAGCAACAGAACACCAGATAGGCTATCTTTAAATATTTTTTGTAATCCTAAACCAATACCAACAAGCAGAGCTGCTGAACCGGCAAAAAGCCATGTAAGCTTCACCCCTATTGTATTAAGAATAAGGATTACTGTTATAATCCATATTATATATTTAAAGAAAGAGAATACAGAATATATCTTTGTTCTGTCAAGTTTTGATTTTACAATCCTGCTACGAACAAGTCTCTTTACCAGCTTAAGAAATACTGATGTAATAATTACCAACAAAGCAATAAACAGTATATCTAAAACTGTAATCTTTATCTGCTGATAGTCAAGTAATATTATTTCAGGTATATTATTCCAATTCATATCGTAAAAATAATTACCTATAAGATAGTTAAAATTTATAACTTTTGCTGTATTAGATGCATCAGCTCTGCCGATGATATATTGTAGAACACTTGCCCTTCTTCAACAAGTGATATCTTACCGGTCTCTTCTGATACAACAACTATAAGAGCATCTGACTCTTCGCTTAGTCCAAGGGCTGCGCGGTGTCGCATTCCGTAGTTTTCGGGTATATTCAGTTTATCAGTAATAGGTAGTATACAACGAGCAGAGTGTAATCGTCCGTTTATTATAAATGCAGCACCATCATGCATAGGACTATTCTTAAAGAAAATACTCTCTATTATAGCCTCTGATATCTCTGCATTTATATGTACTCCTGTATCGGTATACATAGACAGATCTGATTGTCGACCAATTACAATGAGTGCTCCTGTTCTTGATGATGACATATTACTACATGCATTTACAAGTTGCGAAGGGTTAAACATCACTTTACCAGATGATCCGCTCCCTTTACTTAGATTAAAGAAGAATTTATCAAGCGATAGTTTATTTTTGCGAAGATACCTTGTTCCTAAGACCAACAAAAACTTTCGTATCTCTTGCTGAAAGAGTATTATCAGAGCCAGTACACCAACACCAATTACCTGACCTAATATAGAACCCAACAATTCCATATTAAGAGCCTGTACAACAAGCCACAACAAATACAGTGCAAATATTCCTGCAAAAATATTTATTGCAGGAGATCCTTTTATAAGGTTGTAAACCTGATATAATAGAAACGCTACAATTAATATATCAACAAGATCAAGAAATCTTGGGCTAATAAATGCTAATTGATACATACTACTTGTTTATGCTGTTATATTTCTCAAAAATAGAAACAGTATCCTTTGCTGCCTTTACATCATGTACTCTTAATATATCGGCTCCATTTTGCAATGCTATAATATTTGCAGCTACTGTACCATACAGTGCATTTTCAGCATCTACATCAATAACTTTTGATATCATAGATTTTCTACTTAATCCAACTAATATTGGTAGTTCAAATATTGCAAAGCTATTTAGTTTACTCAATAACTCATAATTATGCTCAAGGGTTTTACCAAATCCAAAGCCAGGGTCAATTATAATATCAGAAACACCCAGATATCTAAGTTTATCAACCTTTCCGGTAAAGTATTTAATAATATCAAGCGAAACATTATTATACACCGGACTATTCTGCATTGTAGCTGGTATACCCTGCATATGCATCATTATATATGGCACTGATAGCTTTGCTATAGTCTCAAACATATTAGAATCGCCATCGCCCGAGGTAATATCATTGATTATATCAACACCAAACTCTTTAACAACAAAGTCTGCTATTGATGAGCGATATGTATCTACAGATATAATTACATCCGGATACCTCTTTCTGATAATATTAAGAGCAGGTATAAGCATTTCGCGTTCCGTCTTCTCTCCTATCTCTTTTGCTCCAGGTCGGCTACTAAATGCTCCAACATCAATAATATCTGCACCCTCAGAAATTATCTCATCTATCCTCTTTGTCATTCCTTCGCAATCCAGATACTTTCCTCCATCAAAAAAGGAGTCTGAGGTAACATTCAGTATACCCATAACCCTCTTTTTATGTAGATTCAGCAGCTTACCACGACAATTTATTGATCTCTTATTATTTAAAAACTTATCTCTATCTGACATAATAATTGAACTATATATTCAAAGTAATTTAATAAATTTACAAAACATTTATATATTCATGTTTTTATTGCGGGAAATTATAAAACTATCCGCACTTTTGCACAAAAGTAGAGAATGCTTTTTATTAAAAAACAGAAAAATATATTAAAACAACTCGGCTTAATGCACATTGTACATAATTATATGATGCAAAAAGCTTTAAAATAGAACACATTTGATTTAAATATACATTATGAAGTTTATAAATATTGAGGGGCTAGACGGATCAGGAAAATCTACACAGGTAAAACTTCTTAGAGAATATTTTGAAAAAAATAATATCAGATACGAATATATACACTTTCCGATACTTACATCGCCTGTTTTTGGAGATATGATTGCTCGCTTTTTAAGAGGTGAACTTGGCGATAATGACAAAGTTGATCCATATTTGGTTGCTATGCTTTATGCTGGCGACAGAAACAATATGGCTGAAAAGATAAGAAAGTGGTTATCGGAAAAAACATATGTATTAATTGATAGGTATGTAATGTCAAATATTGCATACCAGTGTGCAAAAGTTAGTGATAGCAACAAACGAGAAGAGCTTCGTAAGTGGATTTTAGATCTGGAGTATAACTATTACGGTATTCCTAAACCAGACATTAATATATATCTTGATGTTCCGTTTAAGTTTACTGAACAGCAGCTTACCAATACCAGAAAGGGAGACGATAGAGATTACCTCAACGGAAAAACTGATATTCACGAAGATGACCTTTCATTTCAACAGAGGGTAAAGAAAGTATATAACTATCATGCAGAAAAATCTGATGATATTGTAAAATTAAAATGTAGTGACGATAATGGAAATATGCTTGATAAGGATACCATTTTCGGTAAATTAATTGATACTGTAAAGGAACTTCTATAAATTAATAGTGATAAAATTTTAAAACCAAAACTATATAGTACTAATTATGTTTAAAACAATATCCAATATAAGCAGATTATTAACCGGTGCACTATTTATCTTCTCCGGTATTGTTAAAGCTGTTGATCCTGTTGGTTCAGCAATAAAATTTGAGGACTATTTTAAAGCGTTTAAGATGGAGTTTCTTACAGATGCTGCGTTGGGCTTTGGTGTAATTCTATGTGTAGCAGAGGTAGTTCTGGGTATAATGCTTCTGTATAAACTCAGAATGAAATTAACAGCATGGCTTTCTGTTGCATTTATGACTTTCTTCACTATTCTTACGTTTATATTGGCCGTATTTAATCCTGTAAGTGATTGTGGATGTTTTGGTGATGCTATTATTCTTACAAACTGGGAGACATTCTTTAAAAATATTATAATATTTATTCCTGTAATTGTGGTTTTTATATACCGCAATAACTTTAACGACTCAAAAAATATCTTTTTTACAACAGCTTTTCCTGTACTAACTGTTGTAGCAACACTATATCTGCCATATTATTGTTATAATAATCTTCCTATAATAGATTTCAGACCATACAAAATTGGAGCTAATATTAATCAGGGTATGATAATACCAGATGATGCCGAAGCAGATGTATGGGAGACTACATTTATATATAAAAAGAATGGTGTTGAGAAAGAGTTTACAATGGATAATTATCCATGGCAAGACTCTACTTGGGTTTTTGTTGATCAAAAATCGGTTCTTGTAAAAGAGGGCTACAAACCACCTATTCACGATTTTATTTTAACTGATGAGAACCAGATTGAGATAACACAACAAGTACTATCTAACAAAAATTATACATACCTGCTTGTCTCTTATGATTTAAGACATACTAGCGTAAGTGCTTTTGAAAAGGCAAAACTTATAGCAGATTATTGCAAAAATAACGGATATGATTTTTATGTTGTTACAGCATCTACAAACAGCGATATAGAAGCTTTTAAGGAGTTTATTCAATACCCTTTCAGATATTTAACAGCAGATCAGACAGCATTAAAAACAGTTATTAGATCAAATCCGGGACTTCTTGTTCTAAAAGAGGCTACTATTATAAACAAATGGCATGGCAATAATATACCTGAACCTTCTACTTTGGAGTACGAAACAGGAAAATCATTGCAAAAACAGATTGCTACAGGTAATATGTGGCGAAATATTTCATTTATTCTAATTTTAACTCTTATTGGAGCATTTCTTATTTATGCTAATAAGATTATAACTAAAAAAGAGAATTGATAAGATATATTATAAAAAAACTCCGGCAGAGTATTTTCATTCTGCTAGGAGTTATATCTCTGATATTTATACTGTTCAATATCATTCCGGCAGATCCGGCAAGGATGATTGCAGGACAACATGCTTCAATTGAAAGCTTAAATAATATCAGAGAGGAGCTTGGTCTGAATAATCCACCATTAAAACGATATTTACACTATCTTAATGATATCTCACCCATATCATATCATAGCAATAACGCTGATAGTTATTTCTATTATAATGAGGATAAGTATGGTGGCAATACGCTCCTTTCATCTAGCAACAGTTGCATTGTATTAAAAAGTCCTTATCTGGGTAAATCATTTCAGACCCAACAAAGTGTTAGCTCAATTATTGGCAAAACACTTCCTAATACAATAGTTCTGGCAATAACATCTATATTAATAGCATCGATACTGGGAATAATAGCGGGTATATTTGCCGCTATATTTAAAGATTCACTATACGACAAAATATCATTATTATTATCAGCAACAGGTATGTCATTACCGTCATTTTTTGCAGCAATACTTATTGGTTGGATATTTGCCATTATGATGGGCAGATTCACAGGCCTAAACCTTACTGGAAATCTATATGAAATAGATAATCTTAGTGGAGAGAGCTTTATAAACCTTAAAAACCTTATTCTCCCGGCAATTACACTTGGTATAAGACCTCTTGCTATAATTCTTCAGTTAACCAGAAATTCTCTACTTGATGTTCTAAGTCAGGATTATATACGAACGGCCAAAGCGAAAGGATTAACATTTACTAAGATCATATTGCACCATGCTTTAAAAAATGCTCTTAATCCGGTTATTACAGCAATATCAGGATGGTTTGCATCTCTTATGGCAGGAGTAATATTTGTTGAGTATATTTTTGGTTGGAAAGGATTAGGAACAATTATCGTAAATGCACTTAATCAACAAGATATGCCTCTAGTAACTGGATGTATTATAACTATATCTATAATGTTTATTATTACAAATATCATTGTTGATATTACATATTCTCTACTCGATCCAAGAATTAAACAGTATGAAAACTCTTAATTCTATTTTTACCATATTTAAGCTTATAATAATAACTTTGCAATTTAGGTTGTGAAACAACTTTAATATAAAAATAAAGTATCATGAGAAAAAATATAGTTGCAGGAAACTGGAAGATGAATAAGAACTTAGAAGAAGGGAAAGACCTTATATCTGAGATTAACGACAACCCAGACAACTCTGATTGTCAGATCATAATCATCCCTCCATTTATCCATCTATCAATAGCCAATGAGATAACCTGTAACAGTAACATTGCAATTGGTGCTCAGGATTGTTCTGCAAACAATAGCGGAGCTTTTACCGGAGAAATTTCTGCCGAAATGATTAAATCGGCAGGATGTAAGTATGTTATTATTGGACATTCAGAACGCAGAGCAATACATAATGAGAGTAATGCTATTTTAAACACAAAGGTATGTAACGCTTTAAATAACAAACTTACTCCAATATACTGTTGCGGAGAGACTCTCAATGAAAGAGAGAGTAACAAACATTTTAACATTGTTAAGCAACAGATTGAAGAGGGACTATTCTCTCTTTCCGATGAGCAGATTAAAAATACGGTGATAGCATACGAACCTGTTTGGGCTATTGGAACGGGAAAAACAGCAACGGCTGATCAGGCGCAAGAGATACATAAATATATAAGATCTATTATTGCTGATAAATATGGAAATAATACAGCACAAGAGATAAGCATTCTTTACGGAGGCAGTGTTAAACCACAAAATGCAAAAGAGATTTTTGCAAAGGAGGATGTTGATGGTGGCCTTATTGGTGGCGCATCATTAAAGGCTGATGATTTTATTGCAATAACAAAAGGATTCTAGATAATGGATTATATAGAGGTTTGTTGTACAATTAACCACAACGATATTGAGACTGTAAGAGATCTGCTTATATATGATCTTGGCGAGATAGGTTTTGAGAGTTTTGAGGAGACCGCAACTGGTGTTCTTGCATACATACAAGAGAATGAGTTTGATGAATCAAAACTTAAGAATCTTGAGTCTGTAAATCAACTATTCCCTGATTCTGTTGAGTACACTCATAAACTAATAAAATCGCAAAACTGGAATGCTGTTTGGGAGAGTAATTTTCAGCCAATTGAGGTTGATAACAGATGTTATATTAGAGCTCCGTTTCATCCTGAAAAACCAGAATTCAAACATGAGATTATCATAGATCCTAAAATGGCGTTTGGTACAGGACATCACTCAACAACATTTCTGATGGTAAACCGCATTCTTAATGGTGACATTGAGGGAAAATCGGTTTTAGATATGGGATGTGGTACAGGAATACTTGCTGTACTTGCTAAAATGTGCAAATCAGGAAAAACGATTGCTATTGATATTGACGAGTGGGCATACAATAATGCTATTGAAAATAAAGACAAAAACAACACACCTGATATTGAGGTGTTACATGGCGACGCTTCTGTTATACCAAATACAAAATTTGATATAATACTGGCAAACATTAACAGAAATATTCTACTTAATGATATGCACCACTATGTTAAAGTTCTTAACAATGGTGGTGAGATATATTTCTCAGGTTTTTACACAGAAGATCTTGATGTTATAAAAGAAGAAGCTCTTAAAAACAATCTTAAATTCATTGATTTCACGGAAGATAAAAACTGGGTATCTGCAAAATTTATTCTTGAAAGATAATAACTATTAAAATACAGGGCAGTATAAATATATTTTATACTGTCTTTTTTTACACATCAATATGAAGATAATACAGCAGCATATAGTAAGCCACAGTAAAGATGAGTACAGACTTATTGAGTATGTAATTGATAATATTGATGATTTTAATACACGCAGCAGTGCTAAGAAGGCTATAAAATCTGGTATTATACTGGTCAATAATATCCAGATAAGAACAACTGATACTATACAAAATGGTGATTCAATAACCGTTATAGAGATTAACAAACCTATAAAAGAGAAAAAAACAGTAAAATTTAACGTCGCTTATGAAGATCCGTATATTGCCGTAATAGATAAACCTGCAGGGGTTATTGTCAGCGGCAATACATCTGGTACTGTACAGAGTAATATAAAAGAATCTGTTACAATATCTGATATACCGGATGCATTGAGTACCCCACTTCCAATACACAGGTTAGATAAGGCCACAAGCGGGCTACTTATTATAGCAAAAACCAAAGGTTGTAGAGTTGAGCTTGGAAATATGCTACAGAACAAAAGTATAACTAAAAAATACAGAGCTATAGTTCATGGTTTGGTAACTAATCATATGCATATAAAAACAGATATTGATAATAAACCATGCCACTCTGAAATCATTCCTGTTGAGACAATTACATCTACAATATTTGGTAAATTATCTGTTGTTGATCTGTATCCTCACACAGGTCGAACACACCAGTTAAGAATACACTGCTCACAAAACGGTACACCAATTATTGGCGATACTTTATACTCCGATTCTGATAAGCGAATAAAAGGGAAAGGTCTGTTTCTTGCTGCTATTGAGCTAAAATTTAAACATCCAGTAACTGAAAAAGATATACATATATCTTTAGATCAACCAAATAAATTCAGCTCTTTCTTATCAAGAGAGAAAAACAGATGGGATAAGTATAATAAAAAGTAGTCCTATTTCCTCTCCTTCTCCCATATCTCAAGATCAGTCACTCTTCCATTATTTATATCAAAACGTACAGCTGTCTTTACACTATGGAATCCACTATTACCGCATGCTCCCGGATTAATATGCAATATCTTTCTGCGTTTATCATTCATTACTTTAAGAATATGCGAATGTCCTGAAATAAAAATATCTGGCTTAAATTTATCTATATATCCTATAGCTGATCTATCATAACGCCCCGGATAACCTCCAATATGTTTTATAAGAACCTTCATTCCTTCAACTTCAAAAAGCAGAAACTCCTTATACATTAAACGCAGATCACCACCATCAATATTTCCATACACAATTCTGTACTCTTTATCTTTAGGCATTGCATCTATTACCTCCTGGTTACCAATATCTCCTGCATGCCAGATCTCTTTACAATCCTTAAAAAAATCATTCAAAGCAGGATCAAAAGAGCCATGTGTATCTGAAAGAAGACCTATTTTAGTCATATATTAAATCCTTATTACTAATTTTGTGCAAACAAATATATCATGCAATTATTTTATACACCCGATTTATCAGGTAATTTTTACACTTTTAACGAACAAGAATCTAAACACTGTATAAAAGTCCTAAGGTTAAACAGTGAAGACATAGTGTATCTTATAGATGGAAAAGGAGGTTTCTTTAAAGCAGAAATAGTTGATCCACACTACAAACGATGCTGTGTAGAGATTAAAGAACAACTTCCAGACCCGGATAAAAGAGATTATAGGATACATATTGCTGTTGCTCCTACCAAAAATATAGACAGAATTGAGTGGTTTCTGGAAAAAGCATGTGAGATAGGTATAGATAGAATAACACCTCTGCTTTGTAAGCGATCTGAACGCAAGGTTATAAAAAAAGAGCGACTTGAAAAGATTCTCATATCTGCAATGAAGCAGTCATTTAAAGCAACACTACCTGTTCTTGATGAGTTAACACCGATAAAAGAGTTCCTTAAACAGGATAATACAAGTACCAGATTTGTTGCTTATTGCGACGAAACAATAAAAGAACGTAAGTTATTGCGCGACCAGATAATAAAAGGCGAAGATATTCTTATTATGATTGGTCCTGAAGGTGATTTTGACAAGGAGGAGATAGAGTTGGCTTTTGACAATAATTTTATTCCTGTAACATTAGGCAACAGTAGGCTAAGAACAGAGACAGCTGCCCTAGTAGCCTGTGATACAATAAGTATTATAAATCAATAGTATATGATATAAAAAAAGCTGTCCCGGGAAGATGGGACAGCTTAAGTGTAATTAACACTAAAAACTAACAATTACATACCTCATCAAGTACTCTATTCAAAACTCGATCAGGGACTTTAATCTCTTCAAAAAGAAAATTGAATTCCAACTCAATATTCTCAATCTCCTGCATAGTTAATATAAACTCGTGATTACAGAAGTTGTCGTCATGACAAACGTGTGTAAAATTTACAATCATAGGCAATTATAGTGTGGTTAATAACTGAAATAATAACGCTATTAAATAACCACTTATTGCATTTCCTATTAAATATTAAGATTTTTTAATAAATACTAAGCACCATTTTCTTCTGTTCAGATATCTTTCTCATATTTAAAACAGCATATCTCATACGCCCTAATGCTGTATTTATACTCACTCCTGTTTGCTCTGCTATTTCCTGAAAACTAAGCCCCATGTAATGTCTAAGCATTACTATTTCTCGTTGTTCAGCTGGTAAAAACTCAACCAACTTACGAACATCAGAATATATCTGCTCTTTTATCATTTCATCTTCAATACTATCTTCTGCAAGTCGTTTAGTATTAAAAATACTCCACTCTGTATCATCATCAGATACTGTGTTCTCTTTTTTTGCCTTTCTAAAATGATCTACAATAAGATTATGTGCAATACGCGATACCCAAGAAACAAACTTTCCGTTATCTGAATAGTTTCCTTTTTCTAAAGTTTTTACCACTTTAATAAAGGTATCCTGAAAGATATCATCAGCAAGAGCTGAATCTTTTACTGTATAGTAGATGTATGTATACACCTTATTCTTATGACGATTGATAAGCTGCTCTATAGCGGACTTATTTCCTCCTACAAATTGTTTAATCAAGTCATAATCTGTTGGTTGATTATGATTTCTCATCACTATGCTATATTTTGATTAATAAGTAGAAGTTGGTCTATAGGCAATTCATTTTTTTGGGTTTTCTGCAAGTAACAACAAATTTTTATAATGAGCAAAATTTACACTAACAAAATACATGAATAGTTAAACATACAACTATTATTGATTAAAAACCAACCTCTTAACACACATGTTTTCAGTATGTAATGCTAAAAAATGTTAATCGCACATTTTTTATACTATTTTTGTACAAATTTAATTTCTACTATGAGCAAATCTGACAGACCAGATATTATTGAAATACGAGGAGCGCGAGTGCACAACCTTAAAAATATAAGCCTTGATATACCACGGAACAAATTTATAGTTGTAACAGGTTTATCAGGTTCGGGTAAATCATCGCTTGCATTCGATACATTATATGCAGAAGGTCAAAGACGATATGTTGAGAGCCTTTCGTCATATGCAAGACAATTTCTTGGGGCAATGAACAAACCGGAAGTTGACCAGATAAATGGTATACCACCAGCTATAGCTATAGAGCAACGTGTTACCTCAAAATCGCCACGATCAACAGTTGGTACATCAACAGAGATATATGACTATCTCAAACTTCTGTATGCCAGAATAGGTGATACATACTCTCCTGTTAGCAATACAAAAGTAAAATGCCATTCAGTTACAGATGTTGTAAACTATATAGCTGATATTGAAAAAGGAACAAAGGTTATTATTGTTTCACCTTATAAAATACCTGATGGTATTACACCAGAAGATGTGATATCTATATTACTAAAGGAGGGATATACAAGATCTGTTGAAGATGGAGATATTATAAATCTTAAAGATATAGATACAGAAAAAATCAACAGTAATATTGATATTGTTATTGATAGAGTTAAGTCCTCAACAGATGAGGAGGCAAAAAACAGAACAGCAGACTCTGTACAAACAGCATTTAATGAATCTGAAGGCAAATGTATTATTATTGCATATACAGGTAGTGGTACTATTACTAAAACCTTCTCAAATATTTTTGAGGCAGATGGGATTGTGTTTGAAGAACCTAATCCACATATGTTCTCATTTAACAATCCTCTTGGAGCTTGTAAAACATGCGAAGGATACGGAAAAGTTATTGGGATTGATGAAGATCTTGTTATTCCAAACAAAGCCCTATCTATATATCAGGATGCTGTTGTATGCTGGAAAGGTGAAAAGATGAAGGAGTGGAAAGAGCAACTTATCTTAAACGCTGAATCTTTCGATTTTCCTATACACCGTCCTTATTATGAACTTACTCCTGAACAAAAAGATATGCTATGGCAAGGAACAAGTTCGTTTGAAGGAATAAACAGTTTCTTTGATTATCTAGAAGAGAAGAAATATAAAATACAACACAGGGTTATGTTATCAAGATACAGAGGTAAGACAACATGCCCTGACTGTAAAGGAACACGACTAAAGAAAGAAGCTGGTTATGTTAAGATATACGGGCACTCAATACAAAATCTGGTAAATAAACCAATATCAGAGTTACAAGATATTTTTAATAACCTAGAGTTAAACGATTATAAAAAAGAGCTATCAAAAAGAATTCTTATTGAGATAATAAACAGGATTAACTTTTTATCAGATGTTGGTTTGGGTTACCTTACATTGAATAGGTTATCTTCTACTCTATCAGGCGGAGAATCTCAAAGAATAAGTCTTGTTTCTGCTCTTGGAAGTAGTCTTGTAGGATCAATATATATACTTGATGAGCCATCAATTGGTCTGCATCCTAGAGATACGAATAGATTAATAAAATCGTTAAAACAACTTCAAGAAACAGGTAATACTGTTCTGGTTGTTGAACACGAAGAGGAAATGATACGTGCCGCCGATCAGATAATTGATATAGGTCCTGATGCTGGAAGATATGGAGGTGAAGTTGTGTTCCAGGGTTCTATTAATGAGCTTATAAGTGCAGACAATAGTTATACAGCTAAATATCTTACTGGTAAAATGATGGTTGAAAAACCAGAAAAACGAAGAGTATGGAGTAAGAGTATTACCATCAATGGCGCAAGAGAGAACAACTTAAAAAACATTACAACAAAAATTCCTTTAGGGGTAATAACTACTGTAACAGGTGTCTCTGGCTCAGGAAAGTCTACTCTAATAAAGGATATCTTCTACAATGCCATAGCCAAAAAAATTATTGGGGTTGGTACCAGACCTGGTGAACATGATGATATAACAGGCGATACAGATGTCATAACATCTGTTGAGATGATAGATCAAAATCCTATTGGCAAATCATCACGATCAAATCCGGTAACATATATAAAAGTATATGACGATATAAGATCACTGTTTTCTGCACAAAAAGCAGCAAAATTAGCTGGACTTAAACCTTCTAGTTTTTCATTTAATGTTGCTGGTGGAAGATGTGAGGATTGTAAAGGAGAAGGCGTTATACATGTTGAGATGCAGTTTATGGCTGATGTTACTCTTAAATGCGAAAGCTGCGGAGGGAAACGTTTTAAAGAGAATATACTTGAGGTAAAATACAGAAACAAAAACATAGATGATATTTTAAATCTTTCAGTATCAGAAGCTATTGAATTCTTTAAATCAGATGAAAAAACTGCTGCTAAAAAGATTGTTCAAAAGCTTATGCCACTATATGATGTAGGACTCGGTTATGTTAAACTTGGTCAATCGTCAAGTACATTAAGTGGTGGAGAGAGTCAACGAGTTAAACTTGCATCGTTCCTAAAAAAAGACAACGCTAAAGATAAGATCATGTTTATCTTTGATGAACCAACTACCGGACTTCATTTTCATGATGTAAAGAAGCTTCTTGAAGCATTTAATGCCCTTGTTGCAAAAGGGCACTCAATTGTTATTATTGAACATAATATGGAAGTGATAAAATCTGCAGACTGGGTTATTGACCTTGGTCCTGAAGGAGGTGATAAAGGAGGCTATATAATATTTGAAGGGACTCCCGAAGGTCTTACAAAAGTTGACAATTCATATACAGGAAAATTCCTAAGTGAAAAGTTATAATGAACATGAAGCTGTCTGAATAAGGGCAGCTTCTATTATTTTCATTATACTCTATTAATATATCACATATCTACACTGTTGGTTCATAACATATGCAGGCGTTCGTATCATGCTCTGTCATCTAAAATGGTTGGTGTTGTATCTTTCAGGTCTCATAGCCCTTAACAGTATCTGTTCTGGAGATATTTTAAAATCAAACTCGTCCATCTCACGATACCACGATAAATAATTTTGTAGATATTTGGTTGCAACACCTCTAAAACGCTCCATCCAAACCTGAAGATCAACTTGATACTTTATTACATTCTCAATATGTACAATATCCTTTTTTACGGTCTCTTTTATGGCTAAATTCAATACCCCATGTCTTACTTCATTCTCCTTTGTATATTTTAAATATACAGCCTTATTTTGACTACAAAAGAGAGTATCTTTTGTTATTAGCTTATCTAAAGCTGGAGTTATATTATTTGTACTGAATCTATAATAAATATTATCATATGTATTTTGTCCTCTGTCTCTACAAAATAGAGTAAAGACTCTTTTATCATGAGGAATATATTTAAGTGATTTATAGCCTCTTCTTCTTGGTTCTCTTTTTAGTCTTTTACATCCTTTTTCAGACCATGCAAATACATGTTCATTTACTTCTGCAATACCATATAGCCTGTCTGGCTTAATCTTATTTACATTTTTCAGAAATCTGTGTCTCCATCTAAATGATGTATTTCGATGAACTCCACACTTTGACGCAGCTTTACGAACACTCAATCCATCAAGAATACATTTAGCATATGATAACCATCGTCCTTTTTTATGCAAATGTGCCAACGGTGTACCTGTTAATGTATTAAATGTACGCTCACATTTTTTACACTTATAACGCTGTAGGTCATTTCTCACACCCCATTTATACAGTGACTTTGATTTACAGTATGGACAACACTCTATTTTCTCGATCAGATCATTATTTAATAATCTGGACACAAACTTTATCGAGTCTCTCTTCTCTATAGCTTCTTTTAAAAGAGAATAGTTTTTGGTATTAAGCTCCCCGATAACACCTATTAATTCAACAATGTTCTGTGATTTCATAACTTTTCTATTAATGTACGAATACATCCAATATTAGTTACACCCAACTTGCTGACAGAGCACCAAATTTAAGTTACTACCTCTGAATAAAGCCTATGAAAAACATACTATAACACAGAACCTACAACAGGTATTATTGCAAGTACTTGTTTTTAAGGCTATATCTCACTCAGCTCAAGCCAGCGCATAGATTTCTCATCAAGATCTTCCTCTAACTTCTGATACTCTTTCGATTGTTCTACCAGTTCTTCAGACGACGATAAGTTACCTGATGCCAGAGCCTCTTCAAGTTCTTTTTTACGACTTTCCATACGTTCAATATCAACCTCCAAATCTTCTAACTCTTTTTTCTCTTTAAAGGTTAATTTTCTCTGTCTGTTTCCTGTTGGTTTCTTTGTTTCTTTCGGTTCCTTATTTTTTGCCTCTTCGCGTTTACGTTCCTCTTCCTTAACCTCAACATAATCTCTGTATTGAGTATAGTTACCCGGAAAATCCTTAACATCTCCGTCTCCATTAAAAACAAAAAGATGATCAACTACTTTATCCATGAAAAATCTGTCGTGCGAAACAATAATAACGCATCCACCAAACTTCTCAAGGTACTCTTCCAGAACATTAAGAGTCATAATATCCAGATCATTTGTAGGCTCATCAAGAATCAGGAAATTAGGATTCCGCATTAATACAGTAAGCAGATATAAACGGCGCTTCTCGCCCCCGCTTAACTTCTCTACATATGCATGATGTGTATCTGGTGGAAACAGAAAATAATTTAAAAATTGTGTCACAGACATCTCCGTACCATCACTAAGAGTTACCACCTCTGCAACCTCTCTAACAACATCAATTACCTTATCCTTTGGGTTGAAATCTAATCCTCGCTGATTATAATAACCAAACTTTATTGTCTGTCCTACATCAACTATACCTCCATCTGATTCCAAACTACCGGTAATAAGATTTACAAATGTAGATTTCCCGGTTCCATTATCACCTATAATCCCAACCTTTTCGAATCTACTGAATTTATATGAAAAATCTTTCAGAATAACCTTATCACCAAATGACTTACTTAGTCCGCTAATCTCAAGTATTTTCTTACCTAACCTGCTCTGCTGAACATTGATGTTTACACTCTTCTCTACCTTTCTATACGACGCTTCCTTCTTTAACTCATGAAACTGATCTACTCTATACTTAGCCTTTGTTCCTCTGGCTTTTGGCATACGCCTCATCCACTCCTGCTCCGTACGCATAAGATTCTTAGCCTTCTCTGCCCCTAATCTTGCTATCTCTAAACACTCTGCTCTCTTATCAAGAAAATAAGAGTAGTTTCCTTTATAACTATAAATTTGCTTATCGTCAATCTCTAGGATAAGATTACATACCCTATCAAGAAAATATCTATCGTGAGTAACCATAAGAAGAGTACAACTTGATGTGTGTAGATACTCCTCTAACCACTCAATCATATCTAAATCCAGATGGTTTGTTGGCTCATCCAATATCAGGAAATCAGGATTTTTCAGTATCACTGAAGCCATTGCAACACGCTTCTGCTGACCACCTGACAACTCAGATATCTTCTGATTAACATCATATATCTTTAACCTGCTAAGAATCTGATTTGCTTTTGTCTCAAAATCCCATGCATTAAGATGATCCATAACAGACATAGATTTTTCAATAGATGCATTATCGCCTCTATCAATTGCCTTATGGTAATCTTCTATTGCTTTTAAGACATCCTGCGACGAGGCATAAACCTCTTCTATGATTGTATTCTTATTATCTAATATTGGTTCTTGTGCCAAAAACGATATCTTAATATCTTTTCTGAATACAATAGACCCTTTATCAGCACTATCAATACCTGCCAGTATATTAAGTAATGTTGTTTTTCCGGCTCCGTTTTTAGCTACTATAGCCACCTTTTGTCCCTGATCTATACCAAATTTAAGATCATCATATAACTCTAAATCGCCAAATGATTTTGTAAGTCCTTCGACTTGTAGAAAACTAATCATTACTTTAGTTGTTTTGTTATGAATCACAAAAATATAAAGTTTAATATATATCTATTACAAATTATGAGAAAAGAGGAACGTTTCAGAAGACTTATTGATTACTTCAGCGTAAATATGCCTGTAGCCGAAACTGAACTTGATTATACAACACCATATGAACTTCTGGTTGCTGTAATTCTATCTGCACAGTGTACCGATAAGAGAGTAAACATGATTACCCCGGCACTATTCAAAGCATATCCGGATGCTGAAACTCTTTCTAAAGCCTCTGTTGATGATATTTTTTCGCTTATCAGAAGTTGTAGTTACCCTAACAATAAAGCGAAACATCTAAGCGGAATGTCTAAAAAGCTATTGACAGATTTTAATGGAGAGGTTCCTTCAGATATTAAAGAGTTACAAACACTACCAGGAGTAGGACGAAAAACAGCTAATGTAATTGCTTCCGTAATATTTAATGCTCCGGCAATGGCTGTTGATACTCATGTGTTCAGAGTTTCAAAACGTATAGGTTTAACTACTAACTCTAAAACACCTCTTGATACAGAAAAGCAGTTAATAAAATATTTTCCGGAAGATCTTGTACCTAAAGCACACCATTGGTTAATTCTTCATGGCAGATATGTATGTATTGCACGCAAACCAAAATGCGATGAGTGTGGAATAAAAGATATATGTAAATACTTTATATCAAAAGAGAAGAAAAAACTAAAAGAGATTAGTTCAAAGTAGATATAATTCTCCCTGAGATACATCAAAATATCTCAGGGTTGTAATTTTGATATCGCAGTTATACCAAATTAACTTGGTATAATTCAAAACAAGCGAACTCTCAATTAAATAAAGAGTTCGCTTTAAGGTGATATAAAGTAATTATCTATAATTTCTCATTGAACCATTTAGTAGCCTTATCTATAGCCAGATTCACCTCAGTTTCCTGATCGTAAAAGTTAAACTGTTGCATAGGTGAATCAAGTGATGTTTCAACCCAATCAAGTTTTTTATCATCTGTTGCAATCTTATTATAAAAATCCTTTGTGTATTGTGGTAAAACACAACCATCTGAATGAATCATTAAAGTAGGCGCCTTAAGTTTTGATGCATATGGCATAGGATCAAGAGTTAACCAATCTTCCCAACTCATTACGGCAAATTTATCGTTACTCCACTGCTTTACAGCCCCTCTTTCAGGGTTAAGGTAATAATCATATGGTCCATACATTGCAGCCTTAGGATTTGCGGTAGATATTGTCTCTATATACTCCACTACTCCCTCTTTAGCAAACAGCTCTTTTGCCTTTCTGGCAGCATCTATCTTCTCTTTAACTCCATCTTCGCCACCATAAAACATCTTAACAGCTTCAGAATCCTGCAACCACGATGCAGCTGTAACAATAGTTTTAATCCTTGTATCTTCTGTCGCAGCCATAAGTGTATACATTGACCCTGCGCATACAGCAAAGGTTCCTATTTTATTATTATCTACCTCTGGCAAGGTATGTAAGTATGATACTGCATTTTTAATATCCTGAACTTTCATTGTTGGATTCTCCCAGAACCTAGGCTCTCCTTCACTTTCGCCATAGTTCCTGAAATCAAATGCTAATGTAATAAAACCCTCCTTTGCAAGGCGTTCTGCATACAAACCAGACATCTGCTCTTTTACAGTTGTCCAGCTACCAACTACAATAATTGTAGGATATGATTCTCCCTTTTTATACTCTTTAGGATAATATATATTACCTGCTATATTTAATCCTTCACTTTTAAAATTTACCTTTTCCATAATACTTGAACTATTAACTAAAACTTGTGGCTTAATTTTAGATGTACACATAGTACAACCAATAACTACAACTGCCATTAACAATAAATTTCTCATAACTATTTTATTTCATTCAATAACCCAAAACCTTTAGCGGCCACAATTGGGTTAAATATTTCTACATACTCAATTATTTTTCCTTCGCTATCAAACTTAAATGTTGCGTAATAATCATTCTTATACCAACCAGCATCATTCTTCAGTTTTATTGCTCCTTTAAACTTTACAAAAGTTATAGAAGGATCTTCCATTGCATGTATCTCCTTAATCGGGAATTCCATCTTTTCAAAATTCGGAAATACAGGTTCCCAATATGCTCTTATTCCATCATGCCCCTTTGTTCCTTCCGGAAATATTCCAGATGCATAAGGATTTATATGCACTCCATCTTTAGCAAATAGACCAACAACAGCATCTGCATCCATATTTTCAAGAGCTTTAAAGAAAGCTTTGGTATTGGTTTTATTTCTCTCTGATATTTCACTTTTCATCTC
The DNA here is from genome assembly GCA_002454955.1 of Bacteroidales bacterium UBA6680. GTDB lineage: Bacteria > Bacteroidota > Bacteroidia > Bacteroidales > UBA6680 > UBA6680. The sequence goes on along the minus strand of DKJY01000062.1, from coordinate 10,542 downwards.
AATGTCATTTTTGAGTTTACTCATCTCTTTTTTGCATTGGCTATCACAAGACGATAATAAAATCACCACCAGAGTCAGTATTATTAATATCTTATTCATGTTTCGTTCCATCACTATAATTTTTTACTTGAACAACTCAGACCAATCTATGTATATGTAATACTCGCTTATAAGACTTCTCCTTATCTTAAAAACATCACAAAAATTAACTGTAAGTACAGAATTATCTAAACGGGTATAGGTTACATCTCCTCTATGAACTAATGAATCATCCGATTCAAACATATCTGTTACAATATGTGCTGTATTTAATTACCTGAAAGAACTCCTCAAACACAATTTTTATATTCTCCTTTCCTCTAACAGGCTCTCCATTACCAGCTACCAAAAAACAGTCATCCGTCATAAAATTCAATACTTTATCTAACTGTTTATTATCTAATGCTTCTGATAATGAATCTACATGATCATATCTTCTCACCATCTTACTTCATTTTATTTTCAACATTCTTTATTGCTTCCTGAGGGAGTTTTGTATTTCCATCCTGATATTTATAGTTGAATTTCATCTTGGTTACTCTCCAAGAATCACCTACCTTCTTTAATTCCAGATCATACGATCCTACAACAATCCAAACATTACCTGATTCATGTTTTAGGTAGTGGGTTGCTGTACCATAACAAAACACCTTTGCTTTTGTACCATTATGCTCTGTAATAAAATTGCCTAACTGATGGTGTGTTAATTCAAACCCCGGCAATATGGTCTTCCAGCTATCTGTAATCTGTTCTGGTGTTATCTCTACTGCCGGATTACCGTTCATACTTGAATAATCAAGCTCAACTTTATCAGCAAAAATGGACTCTACAGTTTTCCAGTTTCTGTTATCTGAAGCAACAAAAAGCTTAGATACCGTTTCATTTATTTCTCCCATATTCTGTGCGTTTACCGTTAGCGACACAACACTTAACAGTATAATTATCAATATTCTCATATCTATATCTTGTTTATTTAAAATACAAAGGTCACTATATTAAATCCTATCTTATTTTCTATTTTAAAGTGATTAGTATTAATTTCAAAGATTTTATCTCCCGAAGCCAAAATACTATCTAGCAATTAGTTAACAAATAATTATACACGCTAAAGTTTACGTAATACTCTCACTATAGGTTTATCAACATAATACTTAGCTCTAAGTAGCATACTGCAACGACATACGTGTAATCTTGTTCTCTTTATCCCACCAGTAGTAATAATGTACAACCCAGTTCAACCAATTAACTTCTGTTTTAGCATATCCTTTACTCTGTTCGAGAATACGTCTGTGTTTAAACGTTTGACCATGCGGTATAACCTCATTTATTGCCCAGGTACGAACATTATCTTTACCTTTTATCTCTCTGGTTACATCAAGAATTGTTATTTCATCGGCAAAGGCACTCATATAGGTATCTATGTTTTTACTATTGGCACCTTTCTGATAAGCCAAAATTGCTTCCGGTACTCTCTCTTCGCTATCAGTTACTATAATGTCGTTCTCATTAGTTTGTGGTTGTATATCTTCATCAGTACTACAACCTGCAAACAATATCATTGTTAATCCAATTAAAAGGCTATTCATCTTCATATCTATTTGTTTTACATTAAACACAAGCTCTACCAATATTTGTATATACAAGTAATCATATATAATACTATAAATCTCAACATGTGTATATAACAAAGCAACGTTGTAAATCTATGTTACAAAGTAAGTTTAATATAAATTGGTTTGATTTATAATATCAAAGACAGAAGTATAAATTTCAAAGATTACCCCTTTTTTCTATAGGTAAGCGGAGTAACTCCTGTATGTTTCTTGAAAAAAGAACTAAAATTATTTGGCGATTCAAAGTGGAGGTTATAAGCAATCTCTTTTACACTTAAGCTAGTCTGTATCAACTCTGATTTTGCCAGCTTTATAATATGATTATGAATATGATTCAGTGCCGTTTTTCCAGTAATTGATTTTACAACCGCATTTAAATGATTTGGATGAATATTTAAAACAGTTGCATAATAGGATGGTGAATGTAGATTGGCAAATGTTTCAATTACAGCATCAGGATAGAAACTGGTTTTAATAAGTTTCTGAAAACGCGATAATAACTTAACATCTGCTGATCGTATCTGATCCTTTGCTTTTTGAGAATCAACTTGTCTGTCAAATAATCGTCTAACCTGATTTAGTAGTAAAAGAATATAGGATTGAATAAATGAAAATTTATCTTGATTATCACTTAAGTATTCATGCTTTATTCTTTCGTAAATATTTAAGATTTCAGGTAAGTCTTCATTGTTAATCTCAAAAGGTATCGATTCATCTATCTTAAGAAACGGATAATCATCAAGTAATCTGTCAAAAATATGAGATGAAGCCAGAAAATCCTGAGATATCATAATATAATATCCTGACCAATCCGGCACAATATCCCATGATAGAATCTGAAAGGGTGAATTAAAGAATATGGTCACTCCTTCAGGGAAATCTGTATGGTATCCGGAAATAGCCTTTCCTCCTCCTTCTGATTTAATTGCAATTGAATAAAACTCATGTCTGAAAGGCGGCATTTCAGAAATTACCTGCCCCATATTCTCTTCAAAACTTCTGATATCAAAATGAGGATGCTTTGGAGAAGATATGCCAATTGCCTTACAATACTCTGTTATAGTCTTAAAATGTTGCAAATGAATTCCGTTTTATCTCTATTAAATATAATATCAAAGGTAATAATTTATTAAAATACTAACACAGACTCATACATCTCGCTAATCATATTTCTAATAATCCTTATTATTCTCTTATGTAGTATTTATGCTCTCTGTTTTTGATCAATTATATAGTTGACTAACTATCATAAAACATCAACCTTAATACCTTTAGAAGCATAATACCTAGTCATCTGTAACATTTCACTATCTGTTGCTTCCTCCAAATAACTATATTTATCTCTGATTCCGTGCTTACGCATCTTTAACAGATATATTTTTGTTCCAGGTTTAAGAGAACTATATATTTTCAGATATTGCTCTTTCTCATCTTCTGAATCGTTAATACCCTTAACTACAACTGTTCTAACTTCATAAAGCTTCTCTATTGAGCTCAGAAACTTTATCGTCTGCAAGGTGTTTTCAATAGACTGTCCTGTTATTTTAAGATGAGAGATATTCAAAGCTGCTTTTAAATCTATTAAAAACCCATCAGCAAGTTGCGCTACCCTCTGTATTTGTTTAATTGGGACTCCTCCATTTGAATCAATATATACAGTAAGATGATTTAACTCTTCATCACACCTCAAAGCTTCAATAAATAGTACAACAAAATCAGCCTGTAATAACACCTCTCCACCAGAGAGCGTTACTCCACTTATAAAATCAGCATTTTTTCTCACCTCATTTATTAGCTGAGTTACTGTATACTGCTGGTAAAACGGAGAACTATCTTCCGGACAATCTCTAATACATTTATCACAACATATACAACTCTCTTTTTCATGTATAAATTCTTTTTCAACTAGTTTAAGGCTTTGCGTAGGACAGTTATCTACACAACTACCACATTTTTTACATAATCCTATTGTATGTGGATTGTGACAATAAATACAATTGAACTGGCACCCCTGAAAGAATATAACCATTCTGTTACCAGGACCATCAATAAACGAAGAATTTAGTATACTACTTATATTTGCCTTCAACTCCATCAATAGGTTACCGGCGTATTTTCTACAGACATTATTCGTTTCTGACTTCGTTCGTCAACACTATCGTTGTCCATGGTATTAGCTCCAAATTGTGTAGTTCCGTAGCGTGAACCCTCTATTCTAAAATCTTTCAAATCAGATCTACGAACCAAATAACCAGTAATCCTAATAAATTCGCTATCAGCCAAATTAAAAGTAAACATTCGCATTCCTTTTCTAAAAGATACCTTTATTATATCTGTAATAGCCTTTGGATTTCTTTTGGCAGTTTCATCAAAATGAAAGATATCGCTTACCCCTCCGTTAAAAAGATAATGAAGTGGAGCTACAGCATTAATGTGGCTGTATAAATCAGGTTCCTCCCCAATAGGTATTCTTGCGCCAGCAGTCTCCTCAATATCTGTATCTATTCCTGACTGAGCATGAAGAAAAGCTTTTCCGCCATTTCCTTCACAATATGGGAGATGTTTTGCATCAATCACTTGTCTCATCTTTTCAAGAATTAGTAACCCTAGCTTATTGGCCTCATCATCATGTCCGTATTTCAGATTACTATTTTTTCTCCCAATCAGAATATTTACACACTCTGCCAACCCAAAAAAACCAAACATAGCAGAGAAGTTATCTAATGAAACAATCCCCTCCTTTGCAAGAAAGTCTGTATCGTAATATCTGGTCTCTTCTACTAAAAATCTGATACGAGCTTCAATAACCTCAAGTGTTAAATTACAATAATCTGTAAGGGTATAATTAAGGAATGTATCAATATCTCCAATATGCAGTTCTGATATTTTTTTGAGATTCAATCTAACTAAAGTATGAGAACCACCACCGATTTTTAAAGAGTTATAACAACTAACAACACCGTACTCTGTACCAAAATCGTCAGATATCATTTTATGATTAGCAATATGTGGTTTAGCTGTCTCAAAAACTGTATTAACAGCATCTGTAAGTATAGATTCGCTGGTTAATTCACTATCATATTTTAATGTAAGGTTAGGAACCACCTGTTTTAACTCACGCTCTACTCTAAGAATATTTCTGGCAATAACATTATCTTCCGGTCCAATATTAGCATGCACAAAAGCATCAGGAAGGGTTCTGTCTATATATCTCCAAAAAAGCTTTATCTTTTTATAAATCTGCTCCTCTGACAGTTCACCAATATAAGGCATCAGTAATTTATCAATATTCCCCAGAGAAACTGTATACCCGGTAATTGAAGGTACATGCTGATATAGAATAGATAAAAAATTAATGGCTTCGTCAAGATCTGAAGGAGGTTCCAGTTCAAGATATTTAACACCCCTTTTTAGAGCTTTTTCATAATCCGGCAGAACATAACGAGGTCTGTACGGAGCATTCCCCTCAAAAAGATCACAAATAATTTTATTGTGCATCGCAGCATCAGCTTCAGGTGATATTTCCGGATAGTCCACAGAACTCTCCGCTATTGACGCCAAAAAATGCCTCTTCTGCTTATAATCCAAATTTCCATCTTTAATTATCTCCAGAACTGAAGATTTGATATCTGCCATAATAGATTAGTTTATTTCTTAAATGGTAAATATAACTATTTTTAAAAATGTCCTCTTCTAAGATTCAATGAAATTTAATTCTCTAATAATATAGGCTTTCGCATATATAGACCTTTGATTATACCTAGTTCATCTATTTGGAATCTCCATAAAAAACCATGCTACTATTTATGTAACATGGTTAAAAATCAAATTATTAATATTGCATTTTATTCATCCCAAACATTTGCTGCAGTATAAGGTCCTCCGGGTACCTCCCCAAATTTACCATCAACATATCTACGATTTTTATTTAAGGCAGACATCTGCTGCATCTCATCTTCTGTTAGATTAATATTTGCAGCCAAAAGGTTCTGTTTTAGTCGTTCCGGATTCACCGACTTTGGAATAACAGAGACCCCTAGTTGAGAAATCCATGCCAGTATAATCTGTGCCACTGATACATTCTTTCTGTTTGCTATAAGCTCAATATCTCTATCCTCTAATAAAACAGGTTCATTATCTTTCTTTAAACCAGCAGGTCTATCAGAAGATCCCAATGGAGAATATGCCATTATATGAATCTTATTATTACGACAATACTCTACTAAATCATTCTGTTGAAAATAAGGATGAAGCTCTACCTGATTAAGTTCCGGTTTTATCTCAGCAACCCTATACAACTTTATCAATTTCTCAACTGAAAAATTACTTACCCCAATATTCTTTGTAAACCCAAGTTTTACAGCATTCTCCATACCATGCCAGGTATCTGCAATTGGTTGTTCTTTAAGCGATACATAATCTTCTGCTCTTGTAGCATTAACAACACCATGTTTAAATACTACCGGCCAATGAATAAGATACAAATCAAGATAATCCAACTGTAAATCTGCCAACGTCTGTTTTATGGCTGGTATCACATTATCCTTTCCATGATTGCTGTTCCAAAGCTTAGAGGTAATCCAAAGATCCTCTCTTCTTACAACTCCTTCTTGCATTAATTCACTTAATGCTTTTCCTATCTCCTTCTCATTACCATAAATTGAAGCGCAATCAATATGACGATATCCCATCTCTACAGCCATTTTAACAGCTTTATAAACCTCTCCCGGAGCCGATTTCCATGTTCCTAATCCCATAATGGGCATTCTACTACCATTTTCAAACTCTAAATAATTCATAGTTATTTATTCATTTTGTTTAGACGTAAAACCTGATACTCTTTTCTACTCTGTAGTGGTAAATGTATTTGTGAGGTAGTAAAATAGATATTACCATCAGCGTCTATGGCAAATGAATCTGCCCATCTGATCATATCATCTTTAATAACCTTCTCTAACGTTCCATCTCTCTTAAAAAGATTAACAGAGTTATCCTCTAATCCTCCCAACCAAAGGTCACCCGTTTTATCAAACATCATTCCATCAGTTGCCGGTATTATTGCAATCTTTTCAACTCCATTTGCAAGCATATCACCTGATAAATCACTATTATTAATGTCGGCTGTTGATATACGATACAGTGTATGTCCGGTAAGAGCAATATAATAGAGATATCTATTATCAGGAGATAAAGCTATACCATCAGAATGAACTGAGTTCTTCCAGTTTATTCCGTCACAAATCAAAAAATCTACCTCGCTTTCTGTTGAATAATGGTTATCTAACAAACGCCTCGATTTACCATCATTGAGATTCAAAACTACAAGCGCTCCATTACCAGAGTCAGTCATATAAGCAATATCATTTCTTGTATCAACTCTTACATCATTAAAATATGAGTTTGGGGTAAAAACCTCTTCTCCAAAATGATACTCATTCTCAAGTTCGTTTGTTTTTAAATTGAACTGATAAAGTATTGGACCTCCTTCCACTACTCCTTTAAATTGAGGATTTCTGGTATCAAGTATCCAAAGCCTATCCTTTCTATCAACTACCACCGACTGAACTGCCATAAACGATTTTGCTCCCATATCAGACTGCCACACACTATCCGGATACGGAGTAACTTTACCATCTATAATCTCTGCAACACTAATGGGGACATCATCAGACCATTTAGGAAAGTTTACAAAAACACGTCCTTTAGAACTAACAGCAACTCCGGTCCACTGATTATCTGAAGAAGCAATAACCTTTAGTTCTGGCTTTGTTTGATTACAAGCAAACAGAGAAACAACAGTAATCAGTAATATGAAACTTTTACTAGACAAACTCATATGCATAATTATTTTATTATCTGTAGTTAAATTTAGCCCTGCTATAAATAGAATACGTTACCGCCATCTGTTCCATTTCACATTCTATGGTTTACATTTATCTCTTGATTTTTCAACCCCTTCAGGATATTCTATTGAAATAACATTCTATGGAATAATATGTTTGGACAGATTCAGAATATCTGTTACTGTTTTGATTCTGTATTTAACCAAATAAGTAGCGGTTCATGCTATTTGCTAACATAACCGTTATTACAAGTGTTTCTTGCTGCACTTTATTTACCATATAATCGGTATAGTCTCTTCCTCTCTTTCTCTGATGATATGTTCATGGTTGCATACAAACACTCTTGTTGCAGTATCTTCTGTCTCTATTCTCATGTCAGGTAATACAAAAAGGGAGCAATAAACTCCCCATTAAAACTTAAATCCTAAAAATCTCACCTGTTTTACCAGACTCAATAGCCTCTTTATAAAGTTTAGCAAACTCTATTGCAGGAACACCTGTTGATGAATCCATTCCCATCAGCTCCATTGTCTCCTTGGCAAACGAAGGACTCACGGCATTAACTCTCATATTTTTCATTTCAAATGCTGCTCCTCTAACAAAAGCCTCCAGACCGGCATTTATAACCCCCAAAGACAAACCTCCTTCAACCGGATATTGAGCCAAAATACCGGATGATATAACAAAAGCAGCCCCATCATTTGCATATTTTCGTCCTATCATAACAAGGTTAATCTGCCCCATAAGTTTACTGTTCAGTCCATCGTGAAAGTCCTGAATAGTATGCTCATCTATAGATCCCCACTTACCATAACCACTTGTGGCAATTACAGCATCAAAACCGCCAATCTCTTTAAACATATCCTCAACAGCTTTGGTATCTGACATATCAAGTTTATAATTGCCACTGCTTCTGTTCACCTCAATAACCTGATACTGGTTTTTCATTAACTTAACCACCTCTTTTCCTATAACACCCGTTGAGCCTATAACTATTATTTTTTTCATGTCCATATAATTTACGTTTCAAACATTATATTAAAATCCACATAACAGATAACCGCATTCACGTAAATCTATAACTCACTCTTTATCTGCTCTACCGTTTTACCTCCTGTACCAAGGCTATTCTCTTCAAATTCCTGAATAATAACAGAAAAGAACTGTGCAGGAGTTCCTGTTACCTCTGTTGCAATCTCGGTAAACCTTTTAATCAACTCTCTCTTCTGCCCGGTACTCATTTTTGTACCCTGATAATTAATTACTGGCATAATATTCTAGTTTATAGTGTTAACAATGTATTCATGTATCTTTATTCTTCCATCGCGGGTAATCTCAACCTTCCAGTTCTCCTTAACATTAAGCTGTAACGTATCACCCTGATAGGTTTCTGCCTTTAATTTCACCGACATATCAACATTAAAATGACCGTTTTCTGCAATCACATTAATAGATTCAATACGGTGCTCATTATCAGGTTTTATAGTTTTTTTGATCCCTGCATACCATTCGCTGAATCCCTCGTGACCTTCAAACTCTCCTTCGGCAAAACTGAGTTTAGCTCCATTTGCTATATAATTATTAAAATACCCGTCATCTGTCAGTTTGTCAAGGTTCTCAAACCACTCCTTTACAAATCCCTTTATTTTGGTTTCAGGATCCTCATTCTCCAACCTATTTATCACATTAAGTAATCGTTCAGTATGATTATCTGCTCTCTCCTCTACTGCCTCCTGTGTATTATAAACTCCCGGTATATACACCATTCCATGCTCATATACAGGAGTCATAAAATTCATCTGTGCCAGATATGCTGTCTGCTCCATAGGTTTTATAAAATCTTCTATTCTAAAATGGTTATAGCCAATTGGAGAGTATGCGTCAGCCGGTCCACCAATTGTAAAGCTTAACAGAAAATTCTTCCCTTTAAGCTTATCACCTTCGGGGCCATAAGCAAAGTTGAAATCAAACACATTATCAAACCAGTGTTTTAATATTGCAGGCATATTATACCACCAGAAAGGATACTGAAATATAACCGTATCTGCTTCTAATAAAGCCCTCTGCTCTGCTTCAATATCAATATTATAATCAGGATACAGAGCAAATATATCTCTAACCTCAGTGTTCTTACTTTTTGCTACTACTCCGTCTGCTATTCTCCTGTTTGCAATAGATTTATCCGGCTCCGGATGTGCTAAAATCAATAATGTCTTCATATCTATAAATTTATTTCTATTAATAGTACTTCTTAAATTAGTTGTACATACAAGTTAATATTTATTAAAAAAGGATAAACCTTAATTATAACAGTATTATCCCTCTGTATTTAATATCTCATTTGCCTTATGAATATCGGCAGTTAGTTTAACAGCAAACTCCTTTCCTAGTACTGTGCAGTACTTATCAAACAGGTCAGAAAGTGCTTTATCAATTATTACCTTAAGATCTTTACCTCTATCTGTTGGAAATACAAATGTGCTCCTCCCCTCATGAACCCTCTCTACATATCCCTGTACAATTAGCTTATCAATAAAACGGGTCATTGTTGATGCTTTAAGATTCATTCGTTTACTCAACTCACCCTGACTTAAGCCCGGATTATCTATAAGCAATAGCATTAAATATCCGTACGATGGCGACATACCGGTAATCTTAAAAGCATCTTCAGCCATTGTATTAATAAAACGCGATAGAGAGTTTGCTGTAAAATACAAACAACACTCCTGATATGTATTACACGACTTGCTCATTGCAAAATTTGTATAAAGTTTACATTGCAAATATACAAACAATAGTTGTATGTACAACTATTGTAGTCTTTTTTTTAATTCTTACACAAATTTTACCAAAAGAGTTGCATGAATACACTTACTTATATTTAGCATACACTTTTTTCAACATCTTTTATTAAAAAAAAATCAAAATATAAACATAACATTATCAATACTGTTACCACACAACCCTCTAAAATCAACAAAAAAAGTTCTGCCAATAATTTGCATATAATAATTTCTTAACTACTTTTGCACAGCCTTTGGAGAGGT
>DKJY01000095.1 GCA_002454955.1 Bacteroidales bacterium UBA6680 | reverse complement strand
TAGTTCTCTATTTAATTTTTACGGCTATGCCATTACTACAACTTTTTGGGAGATAAATCCTAATTATCAAGCCTTAAAGAGTTGTTGCTTGTAGAATAGTTCATCTGTTTATAATTGCTTTTTATTTGTCAGATGGAACTCGCATTTATAATCATTCCCGTGTGTGTGAAAACTCTTTCTCATGCTTCGTTTCATCTTACATAAGGTTACTTGCAAAACTGTGCATAAAATAAATATACAACCCCTAACTAACTGTATCTATTATGCTACTGTATTCTGTTATGGTATACAAAAAATCCCCGCACAGATTTAATTGTGCGGGGATTTTTACATTATAATGTTTTTATTACTCCTCTTCGTTAAGTATTACTATCTTATCTTGTATAAATTCGCGCTCTGCATGTTTTGGTATCTCAAGGGTTAGTGCGTTTCTGTAGCATGTTTCAGACTTATCTTTATCGCCAACTGATGCATAATAGTCGCCCAGAACATTCCATGTTTCAAAGAATTTTGTGTTTGAGTCTCTGAACATAAACAGGGTATCTTGCTGAACTGTTTTTTGATTCTCTACAGCCTTTTTAATATAATTGTGTAACAATTTATATGTAACAAAATTCTTATAATCCTCTGTATACAAGAAGTTATCAGGCTCTATACCTTCTGCCTCATCATAAATTACCATACCTCTCTCTGCCTTAACTGTATCTGCAAATACCTTGTTAAGATCGTACATTACAAAGTTACCCAGCTGATACGGCGCTGTTGATACCCACACCTTAAGCTCTTGTGGTTTAAATATTATTGAGTGGTGAGCAATAAGTTGGTTTACCGCCTTCTCATTACCCAATCCTATATTCTCATTACCAATACCTTTATTGTCGCGTAACAGGCTTGCAACCTCTCCCTTAGCAAATGGTTTTTTTGACTCTATAAGTTCATTTACACGCTTAAACCTGTACATAGATGCGCTCTCCTCTATGTTGGTTATGTTAAGTTCATCGTTCTCAAAAGCTTTATGCTGAAAATGGTTTGTTGCAATTATATAATCCTCTCCGGTTTGGTATAGCACTGTTGTGTCCGGCGATTTCTCTATAAGCATTGTGTTACCATCACGTGCCGACCCTATAAGGAACGTCTCTGATACAAATGTACGGTGACTTTTAGCTATATCATATGCCTCATCTATTGTAGATGCATACTGTAATATTTTACGTGCCACTATAGATACTGGTGTACGAGCCGACATAGGTATATCGCTCTTTGCAGAGTTCAGAGTTATTGTTAATCCTTTATCGTTCATTCCGGATACAACACCTATTAATCCGCCCCATGTTATAGACATAAAGTTGTGTCCCGATTCCGGTTTTACAAACGTAACAATCTTATTCTCTGCAAATCTATCGCCTACATAAAAATCGAAGTTACGCCCAATAAGCATCTTTCCGTCTTTTGTGTACTCACCTTTTACTCCAAACGATGTACATGCAACAAGGTTCAGGTTCTGTAGTGCATGTCCTATATCGTGTGCTGCATGATAGTTTAATATTCTATCGTAGTTGTCGCCAATAAAATCGTACTTATCAGATGCAAATTGCGATATCCCGTATATCTCTTTAAGATACTCTTCCGGGATATACTCATCCATATTTCTGTTAAACCACGATGTAAAGTATTTAAGGAAGTTCAGATATCCTTCTGACGGTATCATCTCTTTTATTCGCTCTACAAATGCATACTCCTGATACTCTGCCAGACTCTCAGTAAGCGCTCCGTTAACAGCACCCAGCTCCTCAGGCGTACCACCAATCATAAGCTCCCACAGATCATATCTGTTCTTATTAAGCCAGTTATCTTTGTATATATACAGGTTATCATCAATCTGTTTTGTCTCTATAAGAAATAGCTTTGTATCGTTAAAATCGGGGGGAGTCATCTTAACTGCTTCACGATAGTATAGTACAAAACCCACAATAAGTATTGTTAATACAATTAGTGTTCTTCGTGTTTTCACAAATCTTCTCTTCTCAGGCATTTCTAATCTTCTTAATTAATTGGTTAGTACCTATTAGCTCAGCACAAGTTACAACAGAAGTTATTGTTGTGCCAATAATTCCATGCGAATTTATACTCTGACCTGCCAATAACAGGTTTGGTATGCGCGTACGTGAATGAAAGAACGATTTTAACGGATCGTTATAATCCTTTATCAGTCCGTATGCCGATCCCTCAACAGTACCGGTATATCTGCAAAATGTATGTGGCGTAGATACATTATACTCCTCAATTGCATCTTTTATCTCCGGAAATCTCTCTTCAATAGCATTTATCAGGCGGGCAGCCTTCTGCTCCTTAAATGTTTGGTACCCCTCTGTATCTGTAACTACTCCGTTGGTAATAAACGGCTCTATCTCTGAGTACTTCATATATGTCATTACCTCAACCTTATCGGCAAAGTTATCGGTATCTTCAGATAGTGGTGTAGTAAGATAGAAGTATCCGGGCCACTCCGTTTTATCATAATCAGATGCTACCCATACACTATCTGATGTGTAGCAGAAATGGTTTGTGTTATGATACTTAACTCTATCTTTTTTTAGTTTTGCATATATATTAAATACCGATATGGTATTCTTTAACGATTTAACCCTGTTGATATATGGTTTACGCAGTGGTCCTTTTCCTATAATATCTACCAACAACTGCGGATGTATAGACGATATATACTCATTTGCCACAACTGTATTACCATCGGCTGTTATTGCAGACTCTATTCTGTTATCGTCTGTAAACTCAAATCCCGTTATCTGTTGTGAGCATATAACACTGCCACCACCCTCTTTAATAGATGCAATAAGAGCCTCTACAAGTCTGTTACCACCATCGGAGTGTCTGTGTGCTCCGGTTATGTTTGAGTAGTTTATTATTGCATGTGTATAGAACGATGAGTACTCTCTTGTGCCTGCATACAGCGGATTTGTGCCAGCCAGTACCTTCTTAAGAGTATCATTATCTGTTAAGCTCTCTATATACTCATATACCGATATACCTGCCCATCTGTTCTCAAACTTATAGTCATCAGGCAGCTCTCTTAGTTTGAATATATTCAGCGAGTCGGCTATAGTCTCAATATCTGAGATATATCTGCGTATTGCTCTGGTCTCTTCCGGGAAGTACTCTATAAGGGTATCTGCAAAGTTGTTTAACCCGGAAGCGTATCTGTACTCCTTACCATCAATATGTATTGTATCAAAGGCATCGCTATTAAGCGGTGCAAATGTTGTTCTGTTAAGCAGATTAAGATATTTAAACAGTTGGTAAACAAACTGCCCGCTGTTCATACTGCCAATATAGTGCAAGCCGGTATCAAACTCTTTACCAAACCGCTTAAACGATTGCAGACAGCCTCCGGGTACTCTGTTTTTCTCAACAACAACAACCTTTTTGCCCTCTTTTGCAAGCAGAGCAGCTGTTGTAAGCCCGCCTAGTCCGCTACCTATTATTGCAATATCGTACCTATTATCTGTTCCCATTTCTGCGCAACATATATATCACATTAGATGTGAATTTTGTTTTATCAACAATCTCTATATCAAAATTATTTCTTTTTGCTGTGTTCTCAATAACATCTGACGATACAAATGTAAGGTCTTTATAGTTAGCTTTATTGAATCCTGATGTTGTAGAGTAAATCTCTGTTAGTTTTGTACCAATATGTTTCTTTCCAAGATCTTTATTGGCATCACGGATAATAATTACCCCGTTATCTGTAACCTTACTCATACACTTCTCTATTACACTAACCTGCATCTGTTCCGGCATATAGTGTAACATATCCAGCAGTGTAAATACATCGCTCTCTGGCAGCTCATATTCGTTAACATCTGCATAGCTAAACGATACGTTTTTGCTATCCGGATATATGTTTGCTGCCACAGCAATCTTATCTTTATCGTAGTCAAGTCCTAATACCTTTCTGTCTGGCGATACACGTGCAAGCATATGCGACAGGAATCCGTATCCGCATCCTATATCTGTAATCTTTGCATCGTACGGAATTACCGTGTTAAAGAATCTGTAGTTCTTCTCAAGGCTCATCTTAACCTTCATATACCACTCCAGTATTGGTCCTTTATATATATATTTATTAATTAATGAGGCTCTGTAGAATCTGGTCATATCATCAGACATGCACATCTTTCTGTACTCGTCACGGTAAAATTTAACCAGTTTCTTTGCCTGCTCTCTGTATGTATCGCCTAATGTTTTAGGGTCTACACGCTCATATATTTTTGTTGTAACTCGTTTTACAATCTGAAGGTTTTTCTGGCGTTTTCTCATAATCTCATCGGCACCATGCAGCATTATTGGCAATATATCAATGCCCAATCTGTCTGCAAGCAGGAATGCTCCGTTATGAAAGCGTCTTATCTGTCCCGATTTACTTCGTGTTCCTTCAGGGAATACAAGTACTGAGTAGCCTTGCTCTACCTTTGCTTTTATCTTGTCGTATCCTTGCTCATATCCTGCATCTACCGAGTAGAAATCGGCATAACGCACAATTGGTCCCAGGAATATGTTGTTCCATACCCAATCTTTGGTAAGTACAATTATTTTAGGATTCAGCAACAGTATAAGCACAAGGTCTATATGCGATTGGTGATTACATGTAATAATTGCAGGCTTATCAAACCTCTCGTTATTCTTATTTACCTTTTTTGGTATGTAGAAGTATGAGTACACTATACTACGACTCATTACCGATACAACACAGTGGAACATATATTTTTTATACTTCTTCTTTATAGGAAGAATATATAGTGCAGGTATTATCCCTATCATTGCTATGCTACCAGACAGAAAGAACAGAGCTGTATGTGTTGTAAACAGAAAGTTTTTAAGTGTTCTCGGGTTCTCAATTTCGTTTGCACCCTTTTTTATAAGCCAGTTAAATAGCAGTGGTTGTATTGTGTAGGTTATTATTATAACCGAGCTAATACCTATTATACTCATAAGGGCTATTGACTGAAGTGCCGGATGTTTAGCAAATATAAGTACACCAACACCTGCTATTGTTGTTATTCCTGATAGCAGTATTGATAGTTTATATGCAGGCAGATCGTCTTTTGTTCCGTATTTATATTGTATTAGCATGCCGCGCATAATAAATATGCTGTAGTCTATACCTAATCCGAATATAAATGTTGATATAATTATGTTGAAGATATTAAACTGAATATTGAGGATTCCCATTATACCAAGTGCCCAAACCCACGACAGTATCATTGGTATTATTGTTATTATGGCAAGTTCAATGCGTCCGTAGGCAAACAGAAGGATAATAAATATTATTACCAACGACAGGGTTACAAGCTTATCAAAATCCTCTTTAAGCATAGATACCAGTTTGTTGGTAACATACTGCTTATCCAGAATGGTTATATTATCTAATCCTTCAAGCTTCTTATATACCTCTGGTTTATCCTGTAGCCTCACCTTAAGAATATTCATTGCTGAGTATGAATCTTTACCTCTTAGTATAAAGCCTTTATAGAATGTATCTTCAAAGAAACGTGAATCTTCTTCAGACAGAACAGAGTAATCGCGAGATACCTGATTATAGAATTTACGGAATGTCTTCTCCTTAAACCCAATCTTTCTCCCTTCTGATATCATCAGCTCTTTTAGTTTAGCTACCTTTTCTGGTGTCCAGAAACTCTTCCACAGCTCTATCTTGCGCCTCTGTTCCTGTTCAGATTGCAGTACAAAACTAACCGAGTTATATGCACTTACAACTCCGTTACTCTTGAGCTCCTCAAAGTTATTCAGAACCTTCTCTGTATTGTTTAATAGTTCATCTCTGGTTTTTCCGGTTGTAATAGCAAATATTGCTTTGTGCGATACACTGCTTATCTCATTCAGGCTGTTCTCTGCATCTGTAAGATAGTCGGTCTGATAATTCATCTTATCCATGTTATCATCAAACCCAATATTACCAGACATATACCCGAACAGTACTGTAAGAACAATTATTATGTATACAAACCACTTCTTGGTATGTAGCGGATATGCGGTTATTTTATCGATAAATGCAAAGCGGTGCCGTTTTGGTGCACTGTCTGGTTTTGCCATCCTCTTTTTTACCTTAAGCAGAGGTGGTATAAATATTAAAGCAAACAGTGCGGCACTTACAACACTGATTGATGCAAACAGTCCCAGGTCGCGCAGTGCTTCTGACTGCACAACATACAGGCAAAGAAATGCCGATGCAGTTGTAATACTACTTAACAGCACTGGCAGTGTAAGGTCTTTATATAGATCCTTTACTGAGCCTCCTTGTCTGAAGTGAGAGAATATATGCAACGAATAGTCTACACTAATACCAAGCAGAACCGATCCTATACCCAATGCCACTGCCGATACCTTTGTTTTAATAAGAAACAGCAGTGCAACGGATAGTCCGCCACCAAGTACAACCGGCATAAATATTATAAAGAATGCTGCTTTACGTTTAAAGAACATTGATATAAACAGCAGCAAGAACAGCATTGCTATTGATACGGTAAGAATAATATCGCTCTTTATTCTGTCGGCATTGCATGTAGCTACAGCTGCAGCACCATAGAATGTAGTCTTGATGCTATTATCTGTTATGTTTGCCTCGTTACATATACGCTCAATACCCTTTACCATTACTCCATTTCTTGATGTTTCTGAGGCAGGGTACTGTGGTTGTATAAATATCAGCAGGTGGTTATTATCTTTTGTTAAGATATGCCCCCTTTTAAGTGTAAAGTTATCGTCAACAGATAGTTTTCTGAACTCCTTTAGTGCCGTTGTGGTTATTGTAAACGGATCTTCAACAATATATCGTTTTAGTGCAAACGATGCCGGCGACATAAGGTTTTTATAGCTTCCCTGAATTACTCCATTAATCGATTCCCGATTAATCATACTGTCAATTCTGCTATAGTCGTTCTCATTAATAAACAGAGGTATGTTGTTGTATACCTTACTGTACATATCCGATATCAGATCGTCTTTAATAACATGTACAAGCTCTTTAATATACTCATCTGGTATATCGCTTTTTACTTTTGCAGCAATTGAGTCAGAAAGTGCTATAAGTCTCTCTGAATTATCGGCTGTTGTATCTTTTGCCGACAGATGAATTATCATTCTGTCTGTAATACCAGAGCTGTTGAATACCATCTTTATCTTATCGGCACTCTCACTCTTTGGTATTATCTGTGTTATATCTTCAACAAATTGCAGTTTAGTTGCAAACCATCCCGAACCGGAAATAAGAATTAATATAGTTAGCCAGTAGTAGAGGGGACGTTTTTTAAAAAAATTATATATGTGATATGTAATGTTTCCCATTGTGTTTTAATAATTACTTCTTTTTTCTGAAAATAAGTAACAGTATAAATGTAAGTATACCTGACACTATTGCCATAGCAGCACCAAACGTGAGTGCTCCGAGTACATATTGCAATAAATCGTTCTTTACAGTAGTAAACGATATATTGCTCAGGCTAATAAAATTACTACTGTTTCCTGTAACAATACCGCCTGTTCTGTAACTCATATAGAGTAATACGGGAATCATTGGGGGCAGGCTTATATTAGATGCTATTAGTGTTATTGCTTTATTGAGTTTAAAGAAATGAGCCACAGATACAGCAACAATCATTTGCCATCCCCATATAGGTGCAATTCCCATAAAAACGCCAAGAGCAACAGATAATGCCATCTTACCATTACTGTCTGATGAGTGAATCACGTTCTCTTTAAAGAACCTTTTAAAACTTTTTTTTTTAATTGTTCTGTAAAGATCTCTTGGTTTAATATAGAATAGCAGTATCAGTACTAAGAATGTATTTAGTATACTAATACGTGTAAAGTCTTTAAATGGCCTGAAGTGCGATATGCGCTCCTCTTCCGGGGCATAGTACACACTTATGGGCACCGATCTTACATCAATGCTACTCCATGCAGCTCTTACAATAATCTCTATTTCAAACTCGTACTTTCTGGTGAAATACCTTCTGCCAGCCAGTGGCTTTACCGGATAACACCTAAAACCAGTTTGCGTATCGGGGGCTTTAATTCCTGTCTCAAGCCTGAACCAGAAACTGGAAAATTTATTCCCGAAACTACTCTTTGCGGGCACTCCTTCCTGGCTCATATTTCTGGCTCCCAGAATAATTGCTTCGCCACTCTTCTCAATATCTTCAAGAAAAAGCGGAAGATCATCAGGATTATGCTGACCGTCACTATCAATTGTAATAATGTAGTCGTAGCCAATATTATCAGCTTCTTTAAGGGCTGTGCGTATTGCAAAACCTTTTCCTCTGTTTTCGGTATACGAAACAATAGATATATTATAGTTACTAAGCACCGACAGTGTACTATCTGTTGAGCCATCGTTAACTACCATAACATTATTCGTATACTCAAGCAGCTTCTCTAATACCGGACCTATTACAGTAGCATTGTTATACGTGGGAACAACAATACAACAGTTAAGTTGCACCATTTTTTCCCTTATAATATCCTTGTTCTTCATAGTTAGGCAAAAGTAATAAAAAAAGAGTATGGTGCTTTTTTATATACTCTCCTAATATAAGTTTGATTAAAAAAAGTTAACAACACAATAACAATTAAGCAGAGTATATTCTGAAACGGTATATTTACCAGATACAGAGAGAGAATAGAACATTAGCAACCAGTAAATAGACTGTTGCCAATTATATCATAAAACAAACTGTTCTGTTTCTGTATTGATCACAAGAGAAGTAAAATGAAAAACAAATTTAGACCGATATTAGATATTTAATTACTGTCGGCAATTAAATTATCATTAGGTCAGACATTATGTTATCGGCTATAAATTGTCCTTTTTTGGTTAACACCAACTTGTTATTATCTATTGCAAGTTGTCTGCTATCAATAAATTTAGACGATTCGTTTACAAGAAAAGTATATCGGTTATCGCCAAAGTTCTGTTTAATGTAGTTCATATCAATACCCCACATAGTACGTAACGATGTTATCACATACTCATTGTATGCCATATCCGGGGTAATATTCTCGCCTGTATATGGTATTGTGCCTTTATTAACAGACTCAATATACTCATCAACGCTTCGCACATTCCACATACGTTCTGAACCCGAATATGAGTGTGCCGATGGTCCAAATCCGAGGTATGGTATCTGTTTCCAGTATGATGAGTTATGACGCGATATAAAGCCCTCTTTAGCAAAGTTTGAGGTTTCATACTGCCTGAAACCGGCCTCTTCTGTCTTCTCAATAAGCAGACTAAACTGCTCCAAACTATCCTCCTCTTCTGTAACATTAATAATGCCTCTTTTAAGATAGTGTGAGAATACCGTACGGGGCTCTATTGTGAGATGGTATGCAGATATATGCTGAACAGGCAAGGATAGTGCTCTATTAATATTCTGTTCCCATTTACCAATATCCAATCCTTGTATTCCGTATATCAGGTCAATACTAATATTGTTAAACCCGGCAGATGCAGCTCTCTCTACACATCTAACAGCATCATCAGATGAGTGTTTTCTGTTCATAAAAAGCAGGTCGTCGTCAAAGAACGATTGTATACCAATACTTAATCTGTTGACCCCAATATTCAGTAGCTCCGGAATAAAATCATATCCCATATCTTCGGGGTTAGCTTCAAACGTTATCTCGGCATTATCAGATACATTAAATGTTCTCTTTACTGTGGTAAGAATTCTGTTTATATCCTCAATATATAACATAGATGGAGTACCTCCTCCAAAATATATGGTATCAACACTCTGTTCATTAAAGAACCCTTTACGCATATCTATCTCTTTGCACAAAGCATCAATATATTTCGATTTATGCTTATAACCCGGCAACGAGTAGAAATCGCAGTAATAGCATTTCTGCTTACAAAAAGGTATATGTATATATATTCCCGCCATTAATTTTTTAGCAAAACATTTCTATGAAATTCAACACGCTAAAATATAGAAGATTAATTATTTTTCACTCTTTTTCATCAAATAATTACTCCTACAAATAACTATTTAACATATCTGCAAATGAGTAGTAACAAAAACTGTTAAAATTGCATTATTTAATAGGGCAATATTTTTTAACTTTTATTTTTACATAAAAATAGAATCTATGCTAAGAAAAGCGTTACAATATTGGAAATCTATATTGTGTTCTGTATCTATTTTTATACTGAGCACAATGCCATCTGACACTGTAAAGGAGGATAGCTGGTATAGCTTTCAGCATGCCGATAAGATTGTCCATTTTATTATGTACCTGACACTATCTGTTATTATACTCTCTGACTATAATAAGAAGAACAGACCCACCATAATAAAGTATATTATGGTATTTGTGTTTGCAGCCATATATGGCGGAATAATTGAGATATTACAGGGCACAATATTTGAGACACGCAGTGCAGATATATATGATTTTGCTGTTAATATGGTTGGAGCAATATCTGGCTGTATTATATTTTTTCCGCTTAAAGATCTGTCTGTTCTTAAGTTATAAAGGTGAGATATATTACCTTTTTTTGTTTTTGGGGACCAATTTTATTAAATTAAATAAAATGTAAAATTTTATAAAATCATGACCCCAAGAACATTAAAACATTTGTTGATTTTATCTATTGTATATATTACAATAAATACCTCATGCGAGAGGCAGGATCTGGAACCTGATGCATCAAGTTATCTGTATTTGAACAATCAGATATATCCGGTACAATATGCAAGAATAATAAGTAAGAGTAATTCAGGCGATGCTAATGTAATTAATATTGACATCTGGTCTAAACGAACAAGGTATGAACCTGAGAATAATAATTATCATGGAACAGGTGAGGTACTACGGTTAGCATTTACATCTGACAATAAAGACATTATTACCCCCGGAACATACAGGTTTAATAACGAATTAAAAGGGTACTCGTTTAACACGGGTACACTATATGTTAATTACTCATTTGTTAATAATAATGGAACAAGACACAACATAAACGATGGTGAGATTCTGATATATATAAATAGTAAAAAGCAACTTATTAATCAGCCTTTAGATTATTATCTGATTGATTTTAACCTGAAATGTAAAGATGGCTCAACAGTAACCGGACATTTTCAGGGTAAAATAATGCAGTAGATGTATTCTCTGGCTATATTCTGATTATTCACCGAGAAAATTATTCAGTTTACCGATTATTCTCTATAAAACTCCCCGGCACAAAATATTTTTGTATTCAGTGAGAATTACATAAGATCGTTTGTTGCTCAATATCTTTTTTATATACCATTTAAACCATATTTAGTCAAATCGATCTTATCCATGTAAAAAAGGAAACTATTTTTGTATTAATAGTTTCCAAAGTTTTTATAAAAAAGAATGAATAAGTGTAAAAAGGAGATACTGGATGAGATATCAGACCTCTTTGTACAGTACGGTATAAAGAGCGTTACAATGGATGAGATATCGAGGACATTAGGGATGTCTAAAAAGACACTATACTGCATATTTAATAGTAGAGAGGGGCTTGTTGAACAGGCAATACAACATCTGTATGAGAAATACTCTAAGATTACCTTTGATCTGTATAACAGCAAGATGAACTCTATTCAGATTATGCTTGAGCTTCATAAATGTAATCTGGAGTCGCTTAAAAAGATAAATCCATCGTTTGAGTTTGATTTAAGAAAGTATCATACAAATTTATATAACAGAATAAAAGCAGATAAGATTGTGATGTTTAAAAATCTGTTTAAACAGAATATCACAAAAGGAAAAGAAGAGGGGTTGTACAGAGAGAATATTGACGAAGAGATTATAGCACGTCTGTTTATTGCGAGCATGGATTCGTTTTATACAACAGATCATTTCTCTACTGACGATCTTTACTCTGAAAACGTTGTAACACAGGTTTTTCTCTATCATCTGCACGGAATTGCATCAATAAAAGGAATAGAATATCTGAACACAAATTTAAATCTATTAAAAGCTTCTAAGTAATGCGCAAATTATTATTATCATTATTACTAATATCAAACATTATTGTCTCGGCATTTGGGCAGAAAGACAGTACAATGAATCTTTCGCTAAAGCAGGCAAGAGAGTATGCATTTGAGCATAACTACGATCTTATAAATGCAAAGCTTGACATATATAAAGCTAAAAAGAAGGTATGGGAGACAACTGCAATGGGGTTACCTCAGGCAAATGCTGAATTTTCGCATAATTACAATATAGATATTCCGCAACAACCATTACCTGCAAAAGTATTTGATCCTAATGCTCCGGAGGATGAATATGTATATCTTAAATTTGGTACAGATCACAACTCAAAACTAAATCTTACTGTTTCTCAGTTAATATTTAGCGGCGATTATATTGTTGGGCTAAGATCTGCAAAGATATACAAGAACTTATCTGAAACCCAAAAGGATATTACCAGAAATCAGGTAATAAAGAATATAGACGATGCATATTACGCTTGTCTTATAGTCATGGAACAGATATCGGTTTTAAGATCGACTCTTGAATCAACTGAAAAGTTACTTGAGGAGACAAAAAAGACATACGAAGCCGGCCTTGTTGAAGAGACTGCATATGACCAACTAAGAGTCAGTGTTATGACTCTTGAGAACAATCTCATATCTGTTGAAAGACAGATTGGTGTTGCTCATTACCTTTTAAAGTTGCATATGGGATTAGATTTTAATGTTCCAATAAATCTTACAGACTCACTTGATGATATTATTGAGGAAGTTGATGTAACTAAAGAGGTTAGTGCAGATTTAGTATTAAATTCTCAGCTTGATTACAAGCTATTAAATGTTAATGAAGACCTTATGAAACAAGCAGTAAATCTTCAAAAGGTATCTTTCTTACCAACAATATCAGCATTCTACAGTAACCAGAATAGCCTTATGGGTAATGATTTCGAACTATTCAAATCTTCTGCCAAATGGTTACCTGCAAATATTGTAGGTGTATCTGTTAAACTGCCATTATTTACCAGCGGGAGCAGGCTTGCAAAATTATCGCAAGCAAAAGTAGATCTAAAAAAGGTTCAGAATAGTAAAGAGTTGCTTGCTCAGAGCCTTAATATACAACTATTAACTGCAAGAAAGGATTTGTTAGATGCAAATGAAACTTTAGCTAAAGATAAACTGAATATTAAGCTTACAAAAAAGATATATGATCAGAGTATGATTAAGTTTAAGGAGGGTGTTATGTCCAGTACAGATCTTACACAAAATCAACAACAATATTTTAGCTCCCTAAACATGTATTATCAGTCTGTGAGTAATCTGCTAGCTGCTAAAAACAGTTTAAACAAACTATTAAACAATTACGAACAACAGTAAAAAAACACATAGATATGAAGAGGTATTTAATTGCTCTGTCAGGATTACTATTAATAGCTTGTAGCGGCACCAAAGAACCAGTGGAGCAAGCTACAGATAAAGTTGAAGTTACAGAACACAAAAAGATTAGGGTTAAAGAACTTACAAAAGAGGACTTTAGCCACTTTATTGAAGTAAACGGAACTGTAAATGCTATTGAGATAGCTAATATAAGTCCGGAGATGAATGGACAGATACGAAGTATTCCGGTAAAAGAGGGGCAGTGGGTTGAGAAAGGAACCCTGCTTATGAAGCTTAATACAAGAGCCATTGAGAGTTCTCTTAAAGAGGTTGAGTCTGGTCTTGAACTTGCAACAGTTCTTTATCAGAAGCAGAAAGATTTGTGGGATCAGAAGATTGGTTCTGAGGTTCAATACCTACAGGCAAAAAACAATATGGATGGATTACAGGCAAAAAAGGAGGCTCTTGAGGCACAGTTTGAGATGTCGCACGTTTATGCACCGTTTAATGGTATTGTAGATAAAATTAATGCCAAGATAGGAGAGATGGCTGGTCCAACACGTCCGGTTATTGATTTTGTAAACCTTAACAGAATGAAGGTTGTTGCCGATGTATCTGAGAAACACCTGCCAAGTGTAAAGAGAGGAAAGAAGGTTGAGTTTACTGTACCTACATATCCTGATATGAGCCTTGAGTTACCTGTGTACAGAACCGGAAACATTATTAATCCTGTAAACCGCACCTTTGAGGTAGAGATCAGGATGAACAACATAAAGAACAAATTAAAACCTAATATGCTTGCTGTACTGTTTATAAATGATAAAACTATAAATGACGCTCTGTTGGTACCTTCTATTATTATTAAAGAAGATAATACCGGTAAGTTTCTGTTTAAGGTTAACGGAAATAACGTTGCTGAAAAGGTATATGTAAAAACAGGAATCTCCTATAAAGATCAGACAGAGATTGTTGAAGGTCTTAATGAAGGCGATAAGGTGGTTACAGAAGGATATAACCTTATTGCAAATGGTGATACAGTAGGTATTATTCAGTAAAAGAGAGTAGAATAATGGAGAATCAACAAGATAATAAGCCCAAAAAGAATCTCTTTAAAGAGTTCAGGGCAACAACAATAGCATTAAAAAACCGTACATCGGTAATGCTTCTTACAATAGCGCTTATTGTATTCGGACTTACCTCATATAACTCTCTTCCTAAGGAGTTGTTCCCGGATGTTTATATGCCTATTGTAATGGTTCAGACTGCATATCCGGGTAACCCTCCTGTTGATATGGAGAACCTGGTAACACGTCCGCTTGAGAAAGAACTTGAGACAATTAAAGGTCTTAAAAAGATATCATCAACATCGTATCAGGACTTCTCTATGATATTTGTTGAGTTTACTTCTGGTATTGAGATAAACGATGCTCTGCAAGAGGTACGCGATGCAGTAGATAAAGCAAAAAGTGAACTACCTGATGATCTTCCTAAAGATCCGTCAGTTGAGGATATCGATTTCTCTGAATTCCCGTTTATTAATATCAACCTGTCAGGAGATTATAGTCTTGATGAGTTAAAGGAGTATGCAGAGGATCTGGAGGATGAGATTGATGGAATCTATGAGGTCTCAAAGGTGCTGATACAGGGTATTAACGAGAAAGAGGTTAAGGTAAATGTTGATGTACATAAGATGCAGGCATACGAGCTTAGCTTCACAGATATTGAGAATGCTATTGCGTTTGAGAATATGTCGGTATCTGGTGGTGAGATAAAGATAGGTAATACCAGACGCTCTGTTCGTACAATTGGTGAGTTTACTGATACAAAAGAGATTGAGAACATTATTGTAAAGAGCGAGGATAGCCGGGTTGTTTACATGCGAGATGTTGCAGAGGTTGAATTTGGGTACGAAGAGCCAACAAGTATTACCAGGTTAGATGGTCAAACTGTTGTATCTCTGCAGGTAGTAAAAAAGAGTGGTG
Organism: Bacteroidales bacterium UBA6680; assembly: GCA_002454955.1. GTDB lineage: Bacteria > Bacteroidota > Bacteroidia > Bacteroidales > UBA6680 > UBA6680. The sequence goes on along the minus strand of DKJY01000095.1, from coordinate 53,966 downwards.
AGAACCTTTTAAGTGCAACAGCACAGATAGAGGATATTCTTGATTCTGCACGTTCTAAAAAACTTATCCCGGATAACCTAAGAATAACTGTTACCAATGATCAGTCAGAGATGATTGAGAAGCAGTTGAACAATCTTGAGAATAGTATGATTCTGAGTGTGATATTTGTAATTACTGTACTATTCTTTTTCCTTGGTACGCGTAATGCACTTATGGTAGGTCTTGCAATTCCTTTGTCAATGTTCTTGTCGTTTGGTATATTATCTATAATAGACTACAGGATAAATATGATGGTGCTGTTTGGGCTTATTCTGGCACTCGGTATGCTTGTAGATAATGCTATTGTGGTGGTAGAGAATATATACAGGTTCTTATCGTTAGGATATAAACGATTTGAGGCCGCAAAACTTGCTGTTGGTGAGGTAGCTATACCAATTATTGCATCAACAATGACAACACTTGCAGCGTTTATCCCTCTTGCTTTCTGGGATTCGATGATGGGTGAGTTTATGAAGTACCTGCCAATTACTTTGATTATTGTACTCTCTTCATCGCTGTTTGTTGCACTTGTAATTGTTCCTGTATTCTCGGCATCGCTTGCAAAAAAGGGTCTCGATCAGTCAGATAAGATAAACATCAAAAGAGGAAATATTATTGGTTTTGCACTTGTTGCACTATCTCTACCAATGTACCTTGGTAAGGTATATACATTAGCTAACCTATTGGCTCTGGCTGCAATTATTACATTCTTTAATATTTACATTTTTAGTAAAGTTGCTAAGTGGTTTCAGGAGAAATTTCTTGTTTGGCTTGAGAACTACTATCTTAAGGTGTTAAAGAAATCGCTTAAATTGCCTTTGGTATATTTTGGAGGAACCATTGTATTGCTTATTCTTACTGTGATGTTCCTGGGTGCCAGACAACCTAAGGTTGAATTCTTCCCGTCAGGAGATCCTAACTATATAAATGTATTAGCTGAGCTACCAATTGGTACCGATATTGAAGAGACCGATGCATTTATGAAAAATCTTGAGAGCACAATTTCAATTGTTCTTACAGATTATAAACCAATAATTGAGTCGGTTCTTACAAATGTTGGAGATGGTGCAAGAGCAGAGAATGAGTTTGGTGCTACAGGAGGTGTTAATAAGGGGCTTATTACAATAACCTTTCTTGATTATGAGGAGAGAGGAGAGTTAAGTACAGCCGATGCTATTAAGTTACTTAGTGATAACCTTACAAACAGATATCCAGGCATTCAGCTAAACGTTGTACAGAACCAGAATGGTCCTCCAACAGGAAAACCTATAAACCTTGAGATATCCGGCGATGAGTACGACCAGCTTATTTCTCTTACAGAAAAGGTACAGCAAAAGGTAGAGAGTTCAGATATAAAGGGTATTGAAGGTTTAATGTGGAGCCTTAAGCTTGGTAAACCAGAGATGATTGTTAAGGTTGACAGAGATAAGGCGCGTAAGTATGGATTATCTACAGGGCAGATTGCAGGGACACTACGTACTGCACTGTTCGGAAAAGATGTTTCTGATTTTAAGCAAGGAGAGGATGAGTATCCAATACAGCTTCGTTTAGAAGAGCGATACAGATACAGTATTCCTGCATTGATGAACCAACTTATAATATTCCGTAACAACCAAGGTAAGTTGGTTAAGATACCTATATCGGCAGTAGCAGACTTTACATATAGTACAACATACGGATCGGTAAAACGAATAGATCTTAACAGAGTTATTACACTCTCTTCTAATGTAATTGAGGGGTATAACGCTACTGAGATTAATGCGCAAATAGGTAAGGTTCTTGCAGAAATAGATATGCCAGAAGGCTATAAGTATAAGTTTACAGGCGAACAGCAAGAGCAACAAGAGTCGGCTGAGTTTATGATGAAAGCTCTGATGATTGCTATAGCACTTATTCTTATAATACTTGTTACCCAGTTTAACTCAGTAATGAAGCCTGCAATTATACTTATGAGTGTATTATTTAGTACCATTGGTGTATTTGGTGGTATTGCAATGTTTGGTATGAACATTATTGTTGTAATGACGGGTATTGGTATTGTATCGCTTGCAGGGGTTGTAGTAAACAATGCTATTGTACTTATTGATTATATAGATCAGCTTAAGGCACGTAAACGAGAAGAGTTAGGACTTGAAGAGGATGCTTTTCTGCCTGTTGAAGTGGCTACAGAGTGTATTGTAAACGGAGGAAAAACAAGATTACGTCCGGTACTTCTTACAGCAATAACTACAATTCTCGGACTGTTCCCAATGGCCTTGGGTATGAACATAAACTTCAGAACTATGCTGGCTGAGTTTAGTCCGCAGTTCTCAATAGGAGGTGATATGGCAGTAATGTGGGGACCACTATCGTGGACAGTAATCTTCGGATTAACATTTGCCACATTCCTTACACTTGTGATTGTTCCGGTTATGTACCGTTTAACAACACAAGCACAAAAATCGATTATAAACATAGGACAACTATTTAAAGGGAGACCTAAAAGAAAACGTTCTAGATTATAATACATCAGATCAAATAGAGTAATATAACCAGAGTATCCGGGAGGATTCTCTGGTTTTTCTTTTCAATAGTCAGATGATATCCACAGTTATCATTGTATGTGAGAAAAACCTTTACTAATACTTAGTTTTATCACATTGGTTATTAATTTACCAAACCATACCTCAGATTTATACGTTAATATATAGCAATCAAAATTCTATATATTATGAAATGTTTATCACCATACTTAATGTTTAACGGCAACTGCGAGGAAGCTATAAACTTCTATATCGAGTGCTTTGGAGGGGAGTTAATAAATATAATGCGCTATTCTGATTCAAAAGGCGAAATGGAAGTGCCAGATGAGCATAAGAATAAGATAATGCATGCTCATTTTAGTTTTAACAACAACACACTAATGGCCTCAGATGACATTATGAGTGCCGAGTTTACAACTGCACAAGAGGGTAGTAATGTGCATCTTAGTTTAAGTTATGAGGATCTGGATGTGATGGAGAAAGATTTTAGGAATCTGCTAAAAAGAGGAAAAGCAACCATGGACTTGCAAGATACATTCTGGGGAGACAGGTTTGGAATGATTAAAGATGATTTTGGTATGTTCTGGATGTTTAGCTGTTCAATTAAGAAGAGGTAGTATACTAAAAGAGGCTTATATCTAAATTGGTATAAGCCTCTTTTTATAATATATTTAATATCTTATTTCAGATACAGCTCTGTCTCTCCAAGCTCATATCCATCTGTGTAAACATTAATTTTGTATGTTCCCTTTGCCATATCTGTTTTACTATCCCAGAAAATACAAAGTTCAACATCAGCATTCTCATAATTCACTTCACGGCTTGCAGAGAATACAATATTTTTATCCTCTACCTTTATAATATCAGTAGGAGCATTAGCCATTACAAAGCCATCAGGACCAATAATACGTACATAAACAACTTTTACTCCAGCTTTTGCAATTGCATTCTTCTTAAGAGTAACACAAGTTCTGATTTTAACTGCTCTGCGTGCTCTACGAGTATCGTTACTACGTTTTGTTAAGGCTACTGCCTCAAGCCCTTCGATAACAATTCTTGAACCCAATGCTACCTGACTTTCAAGCTCTGTAGCTTTCTCAGACAACTCTGTTCTTAGTTTCACCTCTTCGTTGTACTGTGTTTTTATCTCCTCGTTCTCAGCCATTAACATCTGATTACGGGTATTAAGTGAATCTATCTGTTTAATATAGCTTCTCATTATTGCACGTAAAGTACCAAGCTCTTTCTTATATCTGTTTATCTGAGCATAACTGTTACGTTTTACCTTCTTAATCTCCTTTAAAAGAGTCTCCACTTTAATCTGTTCCTCAAGTAAATGACGATTAATTGAATCATTATCTGTTTCAAGGCTCTGATAATCATCTCTTAATTTCATTAAGTTATCAGTAAGATCCTGCTTCTCATCCTCTAGTAACTGTTGTACCTCCTGACTCTCGGTATGTTGCATATATAAAACAACACCAAGTCCTACTATCACTATACTTAATACAATAAGTAATGCTTTATACGTCTTATTCATCGGTTTAAATATTTGTGTTTGGCAAAAATAGTAACAATTTTTGATTAAGTATATTAAACTTTTTATACGTAACTCATATTGGCAAAAATTTGTAACTATCTTCGGTTGTTAGTTTAACGCAATAGATGCGTCAATAATTGTACCAATCTAAATTTTAAATACAATTTTAGGAATGAACAGAGTTTGTAATCTTTTTAATATAAAGTATCCTATTGTACAGGGAGGAATGGTTTGGTGTAGCGGATGGAGACTTGCTGCAGCAGTAAGTAATGCTGGTGGATTAGGTTTAATTGGTGCAGGCAGTATGCATCCGGATGTATTCAGAGAGCACATAATTAAATGCAAAGAAGCTACAGATAAACCTTTTGGTGTAAATCTGCCGCTATTATACCCTCAGATGGAGGATATGATTAATATTATTATTGAGCAGGAGGTGAAGATAGTGTTTACATCGGCTGGTAATCCGGCTAAGTACACCAGCTTTTTTAAAGAGAAGGGTATTACTGTAGTACATGTTATTGCAAACAGCAAATTTGCAATTAAGGCTGAGCAATCTGGCGTTGATGCTATTGTGGCAGAGGGATTTGAAGCAGGAGGGCACAATGGTCGTGAAGAGACTACAACAATTGCCCTGATACCAATGATAAAAGATCTTGTAAATATTCCGGTAATTGCAGCAGGGGGTGTTGCTAATGGCAGACAGATGGCCTCTGCTATGTTATTAGGTGCAGAAGGGGTTCAGGTTGGTAGCAGATTTGCAATTACAGAAGAGTCATCTGCCCACTCAGACTTTAAGCAGCGTGTTGTTGATTGTAAAGATGGCGACACTATACTTACATTAAAGAGCGTAGTTCCTGTTCGTCTGGTAAAGAATGATTTCTGTAACAGAGTAGAGAAGATGATTCTTGATGGAAAAACAACAGAAGAGCTAAAGCATGAACTTGGACGCGGAAGAGCCAAACGTGGCATTTTTGAAGGGGATCTATCTGAAGGTGAGATTGAGATAGGTCAGGTATCTGCTTTAATAGACAGAGTTGAAAAAGCAGAAGAGGTAGTTTCTGGTATGATTAAGGAGTATAATGCAGCTATTAATAGTTTGACAGAACTATAATTACTATTAATATGTTATTAACTATACAAAGTTTTGTTATTAATACTTTTGCGATTTAACTTTGCCAAAACTTAACGACGTATATAATGGATACATTAAAGATTGCCTTGGCGTGTGACCATGCCGGATACAAAACTAAAGAGATAATAATTAAATATCTGATTAGCGAAGGATATGAGGTTAAGGATTTTGGATGTTTCTCTGAAGAGAGTGTTGATTATCCTGATTTTGCACATCCAATGGCTGCAAGTGTTGCTGAAAAAACATATGACTTTGGTATTGCTTTATGCGGTAGTGGAAATGGTATTAACATGACTTCCAATAAACATCAGGATATAAGGTCGGCTCTATGCTGGAACACTGAGATTAGTGAGTTGGCGCGTCTTCACAATGATGCAAATATATGCTCGGTTCCTGCACGCTTTGTATCAGAAGATTTAGCTCTTGAAATTGTAAAGGTTTTTCTAAGAACCAAATTTGAAGGAGGAAGACATCAAAAGAGAATTGATAAAATTCCTGTAAGATAGATTTATTGTATTACATAGGTATTTGTAAAGTACCTATGTAATGCCTTATTCTATTCTTGTCCACTTTACCTTTCTCCCCATTAAAGAGAATCCAATATATCCTTTTATAACAAGTCTATTATGGTTACCAGAATCAAACCACATCATACAGCTGTAGGTAGATCCGCTTCTTGGGTCATATATCTTACCATCTATCCACTCATCATCATCGATATCAAAAACAAACTCTTTTAATATATTCAACCCTTTTACAGGTCTGCTTTTAAGTCTATCATTCGGGTTATTTATATCTGTGGTAGGTTTACCATTTACAACAGAATCTCTAACCCATATTATCTTACCAAAATATTTACCTCCTTTTTTGTATATCTCTATCTTGCTATCTTTTGTAGCAGTTAACCATTTGCCAATAATTTTATCTGGCGATATTGCACTGGTAATGCAATAAAGGCTAAACAATAATAATATTGATATAATACATCGTTTCATATGTCTAAATTTGTTTTTAATAGGTCATATGGAACTCGCATAATTTAATCATTTTCGTGTGTGAAAAATCTTTGCTCATGCTCGTTTCATTCGTCTATATTCATTTCCTTTTTTACTTATTTTCCGATCTTATAGAATCCTAATAGAGTTTATAATTCTCTTTTTACTAACCCATACAATAGTATATCTGTTACTGCCGATATTCTCTCTTTAATACTCTGATCGTCATTAACAGATAACAGATACTCCATACCTTTTAGTGATGATGCAAGAGCCATTGCACCAAATTCTGAGTCTTTAATCCCAAATATGTTTTGCAATGCTCCATTGTACAATATATTACGCAGAAACTCCTCCTCTTTTCTGTCATATTCCTCTCTGAACTGAACACCAACATTCCCACTCTGAAGAAAGCCCTCTGTAAGAGCAACGTATACATTTGGCAGGTTTTTAAGTTCGACCATACGGGTAATAATATATGTACGTAGCTGATCTGCCGGACTTGATATATCTACTAGTGCATTCACAATTTTAGAACGCAATATTGTTGCCTCTTTCTCAAGAACAGCAATAAATATATCCTCTTTACTTTTAAAATAGTAGTATAGAGAACTTTTTGCTTTACCTGCTTTTTGTGCAATATCGTCTACCGTTGTTTTCTTATATCCAAAACGCGCAAAAACATCTCGCGCTACATCTATTAGTTGTTCTTTATTTAAGTCTTTAGAGCTCTGATTACTCATTATAAAATACTTTAGAAAGGCACTCCTATTGCATAATTAAGCATAAATACTATTAAATTAACAATAGTTTGCAGATTTTAATATTATGTAAAGTAAACCCGATAGATGAGAAATACAAATTTTAAAGAGTGTTTTAAGCTACAACACTGCACATGTAAAAACTATGTGTTGTACTTAAAATAGTTACGAATTACAACCTTTGTAAGCTCTCGTTTAATTATAAGGTGCCCCAGGTATTCATTTGCCGAAGCAGCCTCTTGCGGAAGGTCTGTTTTTTTAAAGAAACTCTCACTAACATCAATATGGTATAGTAGAGCAAATAGTTTCTCGCTATTGTTTGTAGTAAGATACTCCAAATGTCTGCATAGTTGGGCATGCAGCTCATCATAGGCTGTAGGAATATCTCCGGAGAATGTTACTTCAAGACCAAACAGCCCGAAATCTTTTATTATCTGACGGGCTGTCTGGTGAATTATCTCTTCGTTATTCTTATATTTTTCAAGGTTATTATTTATCTCCCTCAGGCTCATCATTAACAATTTTAAACGATCTTAATACAGCATCAACCTGACGAAGATAGTTTCTTTTATTAAGTTTACCTGCATAAACATACCCTTCAAGAGCAATTATACGCGATCTCTCAGCATCGTATATTGAGTAACTTATAAATGGTCCTCCCATAAAGTCATTCTCAACCTTCCACAATCCCCTAAGTTCATAAACGTATGTACTATCTTTATAATATGAGTTTTCTAACGGTGGAAAAAGTCCTTCTGTTGTCATATAACTACCTGCCGAAGGTCCTTCAACATATCTTCTAAGAATATTATTTCTCTTCTCAATTATCTTGTTTACAGAGAACATATCTTCACTTGTATATGGGTATGTATATATAAATATTCCCTGACTGGTACGTGGTGTTTCATTTGCAATCCATACAAAATTTGTTGAATCTACATCTATATCATATCCTGGAGGAACATTCAGGTTAATATTAAACTTTTTCTTAAGTCTGCTTTTAATACCTCTTTTAGCATGCTTCTCATTATAGTTAAGCATTATATCATACTCTGCACTCTCAAATACAGATGTAAGTTTTGTCTTATTTTTATTTATAATATCTCTTATCTCAGGATATGTTTTACCAGAAATATAAACAACTGTTTGTGGCGATGCCCAAACATCTTTACGAACTAGTATCTCGTTTTTATTGCTATTACCCTTTTTTACAACAATAATATTTCTAAAACGCTTAGACAAACTGCTAAACGATTCGTGAGGCAGATTTATAAGGTTAAACATTGGCTCAGATTGCGGTAATGCAGGATATTCATTCATTAACACCTTCTGCAAAGCAATACCTGTTTCGCCTTTGTATTTTTCCTGATTCATAATTACTGTAATCTCACCGGCTTTACCTGTTGGGTTTGGTAAAAGAGATTTGCGCCCATCACCTGGTTTACATGAAAAGAAGGCAACAGTAAGTAAAATTAATCCTATGTATTTTTTCATAAGTTCGTGTATATTATTTTGTTTTTATTTACATATAAATCAATGGTAAGTATACGATTTCAGTTCCTGAAACTTATCAGGTGTAATCCAAATATCAAGCTTATCATTTAGCCGGAGTTGAGTACTACAAAGATTGTTCCAATTCAGTATATCATCAAGAGTGCAATCGTAAATTATTGCTAATTTATTAAATGATTCTCCGGATTTCACTGTGTGTGTTATTCTTATGTTTTTTACCTCACACTCCTGATTATACTCGTTTTCATTAATAATATACTGTTCGGTATTCTCACTCGGAAGAATAAGTATATTTCCTGATCTTGAAGCAGGAATAAAGTTATTCAGATAACTTGGATTTAGTTTTTTTATAATATCAACCGATGTTCCCGACGCCTGTTCAATATGAGTAAATGTTACTGGTTGATGCAAAATAAAGGTATCTGTTGCAAAGAGAGGAAACCCATACTCTTCAGAATTTATCTTATAAGAGGTTGTTTTGTTTAACATATATATTGTTGCAATAAGCGATGGCAGATAGTTCTGCGTATGTTCTGGCAGGTATTGTCTTATTTGCCAATAATCTCTGTTTCCTCCTGCTCTCAATATTGCTTTCTTCATCTCTCCGGGACCACAATTATATGCAGCAACAGCAAGTTCCCAGCTTTGAAAAGTTCTATATAAAAAACTTAAATATTTACATGCGGCCTCTGTGGATTTATATACATCTCGACGTTCATCAATATTAGAGTCTATATTCAGACCCACAATACGTGCTGTATTAATCTTAAATTGCCATAATCCTACTGCTCCTGATTTTGATTTAGCAATAGGGTTAAGAGCCGACTCAATTACGCTAAGATATTTTAATTCAAGCGGAATATTATATTTATCAAGCATTTGTTCAAACAACGGAAAGTAATAAAAGGTTCGGTTCTTTATTACCTCAAAGTGCTTATCTCTATGGTCTCTAAACAATTGAATATACCGTTCTACATCGGCATTGTAAACAAGGTTTAGTTTTGTTTGTGCATCCAGTTGAGCCAAATCTATCTCACTTCTTAAATTCTCATTACCATTAATTAATGAACTATGACTTTTCATTAACCATGGAGAATATAGATTATTTGAATATTGCCCGGTGAAGAAACTATTAATCATACTATCAATAGTCTCAACATCATTTGCCCCGACAAATACAGGTGCTTGAGCATATATATTACTATTACAAGTAGTAATAATCAATACGCAGAGAAACAATCTCAGGTAGTTATATGTATAATAGAGTTTATTCAAAGTTAACCTCTGTTTTTTCTAAGTTTAAGACGTGTAAAATAGTTAATAATTCCTTTGAATAAATCAAGAAGCAGAACTATATATGAAAGAAAAGAACCCAACCATATAACAAAAACATTAAACCATACTGTATCAATCAGTTCACCATTAAACTGTTTATATGGAGCATAAAAATGGGCTCTCCCAAAATTACTTTCAGGCATCTTATATATAGGATCTTTTTTTTGTATCAGTTCGCTATCTGTCTCAATAATCTTATCAACAGATGTGCGATCAAGCACCCAGTTTGTAAGCGCATTGTTATGATACTTCTGCTTAAAATCAAGTATACCAGATCGTCCTAATGAATCTGTAAGATTATTGAAAACAGAGTCTCTTTTTCGGCTAAACATTCTTGATTGCTCAGAGAATTGTAACTTGATAAAGTTAAGATAATCAATTGCCTCTTGCATAACAATTGCATTATAATTGGTATATGTCAAAAGATCAATATACTCAAATGGAGGCTGTTCTGTTTTCTCTGCTAGCTTAACAATCTCATTTCTCACCAGTTTTAACTGATCGGTTATATACTCCTGATATTCTACATTACTTATGTACCTATTACAATTCTCAAGTTTTTGTTGAATTCTAGGAATAAGGTATGAGTTATTATATGATGTCTTGCTTATCTCTAGGTCATAATCAAATACTAGTTTCTCATATCTGTTCTCTTTATACTGAACAACTGCAAGTGCTTCATACGCCCATCGCGAAGCCATAATATCTCCAACAATTGGTACATATTTAGGATTAGATATTGCTTTATTAAGTTTATCAAATGGTACTATTGTTCCGCTTAATAATATCTGAGGAACAAGTATAAATGGTATAAGTATATATATTGCCACAACAGAGGTCATCCCTGATGATATAATTAATCCAATCATATTAGCAAAAGCCGATGTTGTAAAGAGTATTATCCAATAATACAGCAACATACCATCTATCTCAAGAATAAGATTACCTATTATAACAAATGAGAATGTCTGAATGGCTGATATACAAAACAGAATAAATATCTTAGAATTAAGGTATGAGAACCAGCTCAGATTAAGGAATGATTCCCGCTGAAGTATCTTTCGGTCTTTTATTATCTCTTCGGCACTAACAGTTAGTCCCATAAACAGAGCAACAATAACACTCATAAGCAGATAAGCAGGAAGGTTATCATTCTCGCTAAATAGATACGTATCCTTTATATACTTTGAGAAGAATGCCAGTATAAATCCCAATAACGGAGCTTCAAGAAAGTTTATCAACATATATTGCCTATTTGCAATCTTTGATAAAACATTCCTCTTCATAAATATAACAAACTGCTTTTGTATTCCCGGAATATTAAACGGATTACGAGGCAAAATCTTCTTTGTTGTTTTAGGATGAAGCTTGCTCTCTATGTTATCTTTATATTTATTATACCACTCCTGTGGCATAATCTTTCTGTCTTTTGTAAATGTCCCCTCTTCATCAACCTCTTTAGCCTCTATTATATCAAGAATTTGCTCTGTATTCACAGTTCCACAATACGGGCATTCACTCTCAGCAGCATTTACATGCGTACACATCTTCTTAAAATATATAATTGCATCAATAGGATTCCCCTGATATATAGGGTATCCACCTTTGTCAATTATCCAAAGCTTGTCAAACTGCTTAAATATCTTAGACGATGGTTGATGAATATTTGCTATAACCAATTTTCCTTTCTCTGTCTGCTTTTTAAGAAGATCAATAATCTTCTCTGAATCTGACGAAGAAAGGCCTGATGTTGGCTCATCAATAAATAGTATTGATGGTTCGCGCATAAGCTCAAGACCTATGTTGAGTCGTTTACGCTGACCTCCGCTTATTTTTTTGTTCAGTGGATTACCAACCAGAAGATCTCTTGTGTCTGCAAGATCAAGATCATTCAGAATCTTTTGAACAGTTTCATCAATCTGTTGTTCAGAATAGTTACTAAAACATAATTTTGCATTATAGTATAGATTCTGATATACAGTAAGCTCTTCAAACAAAAGGTCATCTTGCGGCACAAAACCAATTATACCTTGCAAATGAAGGTGATCTTTATGCAGATCGTAATTATTTATTAGAATCTGTCCTTTCTCAGGAAATAAATTACCATTCAGAACATTAAGTAATGTGGATTTACCAACACCACTTCCTCCCATTACACCAATAAGCTGCCCTGATTCTTCACTAAAACTAAATGGTTTAACGCCATTATTTGTTCCTTTAAATCTGAACGATATCTCCTTTCCGGTAAATATAATTCGGTTCGATTTACTATCTCTAAGAAGTATTGACGCAATATTATTATAATATATTGGTTCAATATTATCTCCTTTTATTATCGATCCGCTATTTAGTACATAGGTAACATCATTAACAATAGAGTTTCCATCTATCTGCAGATTATCATCGCCATAGAACCTAAGAAAGAAGTTGTTTATACTGGCAATATGAATAATCAATAACTTACCATTAAACCCATCAAGTTTTATACGGGTATTATCTTTAAGATGATCTGGTTTATTTCTCTCAATCCAAGCACCTTCAAGTTCTTCAATTTCATCGTCAAGCTGACCATGAAAAATTAGTACACCTTTCTTCTCTTTATCAAGCTCATCAGGGCTAAAAACAAAACGTCTTACAAGATCAAACTCTTTCTCATTAATATTAAATGCCTGCGAAACTGTATCAATAAATTTGTACTCCTGAGGAGTAACAATCTCATCCTCGTTTACAAATTCAAGAAGACGAAGAAAAACAATTATCCTTTCGTTCTTATGTAACGATTTATTTATCTGCTTACAAATTTTATATGCCTGTTGATAACTTGCCTGATCATCCTCAATACGCCAAAACGATTTAAGGTTACGTTTGTAGAAATCGCGATAATTATCAAACAGCAGAAGATAGTCTCTAATTAATTTGGCGTTTACATGATTACGAAGATAGGTTTCAACAATACTACGACCTTTTGCTGAGACTCCTTCCGGATTCACATTAGCAATTATAGCAAAAAGCTGCATTAATGCATTTAGTACTGATTCACCCATTTGTCTATTTTTTTTCTAAAATACAACTTTAGCTCTGTTGAAAAAAAGAATTAATTAAAAACATTAATTATTATTAGCAAGCAGCGCCTTTACAGGTGCTAACCCTTTAACACTATCTTCTTGTATGGCTTTTAAAACAGCTCCTCCTCCAGTAAAAATATAGTATGATGGACTATCTAGAGCCACTATGTAGAGACCAGGCAACAAGCGCTTAAGTTCTTGCATTGTATCACCTCCTCCATATAGTTTAACAGCATTACTATTTTCATCAATAAGTTGATCCAACGATAGTGTACCTTCGTTAAAGTGAGGGGTTAACCCCATTACTGCATTAACAAATATCATTTGTGCCTCAGAGAATATTCGCTTTACATATTCCTCGTCAAACGATCGAGACGATATATCAAGTACGTAATTTAGTTCCTGCTCTTTCTCAAGATACCTTATATCTCTTACCCTAAACTGATTCTCAAATCTACCTTCAATTGTATCCGATTCTATTATATAAGGAAGTTCAATAAGTTTACCCGGAAATTCATTACACTTCTTTACAAACTCAGCCGCAAGCATGGTATCATCTTCAGAAACGCCCTTTATTGATATTCCGTATTTCGTACACAGATATGCATTGTATATTACACCTCCAAGTACAAGATGATCTGCCTTTTCAAGCAACGAATACAGGGGTTCTATTTTTGTATCAAATTTTGATCCTGCAACAACAGCTACAAAAGGTCTTTTAGGGTTATAGATTCTGTCAAGGTTGTTTATCTCGCGTTGCATTAAAAAACCAGCATATGACGGAAGATATTTATTAACACCCGTTGTTGAGGTATGAGGTTGCCATGATCCAAATGCATCATTAACAAATACATCAGCTAATCCTGCAAGTTGTCTGGCAAATCGATCTGAATCTTCATCAGACGACTCTTCGCCATAGAACCAACGTGTATTAGGAAGATATATACAATCTATTTTATCTGATTTAAGTTCTTTAATAAGGTGATTCACAGATGTCTCTATTCCAAGATATCCTTTCTCATGATCTCTATAGAAATCAGGGATCTTAATATTTATGTGCAGTTTACTCTCAAGGTATTCAACTATGGGTTCAACAGATGTATGTTCATTAATTGCGATTCTGCCACTCTTTTTATCCTTTGGTCTGCCAATATGAGACATAAGAATTATCTTACCTCCTTTTGCATTAATATGGTATAGAGTACCAATTGTAGCATCTATTCTGTAAGGGTCATAAATAACACCTTTTTTTACAACATTATGATCTACGCGTACAAGAACAACTTTATCTTTTAAATCTGCATCCTGAATTTTTGGTATGTGAATATGTTCTATCATAAACTGAAAGTGTGTGTATAACGTAAAGCTATTTAATTTACCATTTTATACATGAAATATGCTATGATTGTACTCAATCAAATACAATCGCTGGTTCAAAGCTATTTTCATGCGTAAAACAGATATTATTATAAACACATGAAAATAGTAAAAATATGACAGAATCCTGTTTTTAGCACCTCTAATTTATTTGTAGACCCTAATATTTAAAATATGCAGATTTTCCCTCTTCATGAGCTTGAGGAAAATCTTTATATCGTTCTGTTACACCATTTAGAATCTCTACCAGAACCTCTGGATCCTTCTCTGTAACAAGTTTTAATCTTGTCTCTTTAAAATTTGGGAGTCCTTTAAAATAAGTAGAGAAGTGTCTGCGCATCTCGAATATACCAGTTCTGTCTCCTTTACGTTCAATTGATTTCTGAAGATGTAATTTTGCCAACTCAACCTTCTCCTGAACCGATAGTGGAGGAGGTATCTCTCCACTATTCAAAAACGTTTTCACGTCCCTGAATATCCATGGTCTTCCAACGGCTCCACGACCAATCATTATTGCATCAACACCATATTTATCAAATTTCTCTTTTGCTTGTTCTGGTGTTGTAATATCTCCATTACCAATTATTGGGATATACATTCTTTGGTTATTCTTAACCTCACCAATAAGAGTCCAGTCTGCCTCTCCTTTATACATCTGTGATCTTGTTCGACCATGTATAGTAAGCGCTTTTATCCCACAATCCTGAAGTTGTTCTGCAACATCTACAATTGGCTTATTGGTTTCGTCATACCCCAACCTGGTTTTAACAGTAACCGGAATGCTAACAGCTTCTACAATCTTTTTGGTTATCTCAATCATTAATGGGATATTCTTAAATATACCAGAACCAGCTCCACGTCCAGCTATTTTTTTTACCGGACACCCAAAATTGATATCAATTACATCAGGGTTAGCTTGTTCAACCATTTTAGCTGCTTCAACCATACTTTCAATATCATTACCATATATCTGTATTCCAACAGGGCGTTCATAATCAAATATATCAAGTTTAGCAATGCTCTTTTTTCCATCACGTATCAATCCATCAGACGATATAAATTCTGTATACATCATATCGGCACCAAACTGCTTGCAAATATATCTGAACGACGGATCTGTAATATCCTCCATTGGCGCAAGAAGCACCGGATTTTTCCCTAAATCTAATTTATCAATCTTCACGGTAAAAAAATTTTGTGCAAAAGTAATGTTTTTTAGTTAACTGTTTTACAATTCAGAAGTTTGTGAGAATATATTTGATGTCAGTAGTTTTATACTTATAGATTTGTTGTTAGTTTTGCGCATCAGCTTTTAAAAAAATAGTCAAATGAGATATATAAAATTAGAAGAATGGTCAGTAGTTAGAAAATTGTTTTATTTCTTTTTTGTATCGTTTGCATCATATATGATTCTTTTTGTATTTGGAGCTTCGTTGGGTACAATGTTTTTTGATTACACCTCTGAAAATATATTTGAGTTTTTGTCTTCAGATTCTGATGTTATAAGGTACTTCCAGGCTATAACCACTTTAGGTTTCTTTATTGTTCCTGCTCTGTTTATACTATATATATCAGGAAACAGTATTGGAAAATACTTTGGCCTAAACAAACTACCATCTGGCAGAAAACTAATTATTGCTATCATATTAATGCCAATTGCAACATTCTTAATAATGATGCTAACAAAGATTAATCACTATATACCCTTTCCTGAATGGGTTTACAACTCAGAGTTAAGGTCGGCAGAGATTACTGATAGCCTTTTAAAAGCAAATAGTATTGCTATTCTACTTATTAATATTTTTGTAATAGCATTACTCCCTGCAATAGGAGAGGAGTTGTTTTTCCGTGGATTAATTCAGCGAGCTATAGTTAATAAGACAAACAATATACATTTAGGAGTAATTATCACTGCCGCAATATTTAGTGCCGTACATTTTCAGTTTCTTGGATTTATTCCCAGAATGTTAATGGGTATTGTTCTTGGATATATATTTGTTTGGAGTAAAAATATATGGTATCCTATTATAGCACACTTTATAAATAATGCCACTGCTGTTATTACCATATACTATAACCCTGAACTATCCTCATCAGGAAGTACTGATATATACTCAGAAACAACACTGTTTATAGCTGGTACTATTAGTGCTGTAATAGTATATCTATTACTTGTAATGTTTTACAGGATAAGTACACAAAATAAAAAAGAATCAGACAACTTCAAGATCATTGGATGATGATTCTGTCATTAATCTTGCTTTTTCATTTTTACGGTAAACATAAACCACACCATATGAAGATGCATTCTCAAGACGATCTTTTTCATCCATTTCTTTAAAAGAAGTTTCAACCTCGTTCCACACCTGAAGAATTATCTGATCTGCTTCTGTACGCATATCAGATAGTTTTTTAAGTGCTCGCTGACTATTTTGCTGAAGAACTTTCTGGTTATTAAGAGCCTCAAGAAAGTTCTCAAATCTAACCCTAACCACTGCTATTGTTGGATTTGTAATTGGTGATTGCCCCTTAAACGTTCTGGTTGTCTCTCCCTCTATAATCTTATTTCCCCAGTGAACTAACTCTTTTTCTGTATTCAAAGAAGGAACCTTTTTCTCATCTTTATCTATCCCATAAAATTCTCTTACCTCAGGTTTAAGTTCTTCACGGGCAACTGCGAGATTCATTACCTGTATAAAGTGAGATACATACAGCTTTGCTTTTTTATGTAACTGTATATACTCCTTGTTTCGTTCAGTCTGAACCTTAAAAGTATTATTGTAGTTATTGATAGATTGCTCAAAACTGGTGTAAAATGATTGTAACCTTTGAAAAGCATTCTGCGAGAAGGCCAACTTAAAAGGAGGGATCTGTTTCCCCTTTTGGTATGCAGCTTTTATCGCACGGAGTCTTGCTCTGTCAGTGTTTGGGAGTCTGCGGTATGGCATTATTTACATAATTTTTTTACTTGATCTATCAAGTGCGAAGATATCAATTTATTATGACAAATCAAGCTGTTCGACCAATATATACGCAGACTTTTATCAAAGGTTACACATTAACATTATAAAGTTTCAAGCCTGAACGTTATGTTTATCTCTTTATTTCCTCTTAATACCTTAAGGTATAACTTACGTCCTTGCTTTTCTTCTATATAACCGTTTATATCTGATAGTGTCATATCAATTAAATCTTTATTATTTATTGATATGACCTGATCTTTCTTTCTTAGACCCGACTTATATGCATTTGAAGATTTATTTATATTATAAACTTCATAAACGGGAATACCTGGTATTGGTGTTCCAATCTCCAATCCACTTACATTGAAAAAGAATTTATTACTAAAATAACTACTTCTCCTTAAGTACAGCTTTTTCTTCTCATAATCAATTACTACTCTGAACTTCCGAAGTATATTAGATCCAATACTACCATTTCTGTTATCCTTATTAGTATACGCATGTAAGGAAGAAGAATCTGGAAATGCACAGAATGGTTGTTTAAGATTATAACGCCCTAAAATAATGTTATTTATTAACCCAACACTTCCTGTAATAGCTCCATTAAGACCCATTCCCAAATGTGTTTCCACAGACTTGTCTGGTAATACAATTTTATCATGAGAGTTTTTATCAAGCCACATAGCCTGACTTGCTCCTGTATCAAGGAGCATTTTTACATTAACAGTATCACTTTCATGCGTTACAATTGTACAGTATATATATGGCTTTTCTCCTATTAGCTCTATATCATGAGAGTCCCATCTGCCACCTGGTTTAAACTCATAGTCAGCGCTTTTATAAAGAACTATACGTCTCTGAACATAATTTATATCTGATATATAATCTTTTAATACAGAGTGCCCGATTATACCATGAATAGGTATTCCTAATAATTCTGATATATGAAATACTTTCTCTGCCATTACATATAGATTCTGGTTCTCTATTTCCACTTTGCCAAAATCAAATGTATTACCCGTTGATTCATAAACTTTTAAAGGACTATCACCACCCAATCCATTTAATGTAGTAAGCCTCGCGTGCTTTATCTCTAATGTATCGTAATAGCTTAACTCTGTCACAATAGTATTCTTGAGACCGGTATCAAGTATAAAATTAAGATCAGATGAATTATTTACTGTCATTTTGACAACAATAAGATTGTTAATAAGCTTAAATGGCAATATTATTTTTTCTGATTTATTCTTTTTAAGAGGAACAAATCTTTTTGCATAACACTTATTGACAGATAATAATAGAGTAATTAGCAATAATAATAAAAGTTTCCTAGTCATCGATTGTCTATTTTGGTTCTATTGTTTGACTAGAAATATACGCAAAGGCTTATCGTAAATTGATATAAAACCAAAAAAAAGATGCTAACAAGCATCTTTTTTATATGAATGAGAAAATTTTTATTCTATATCCCATGAATACCCATCTTTCTGATCTTTTATTATGATACCCAGCTTCTTCAACTCATCACGAACTCTGTCAGCAGTTCCCCAATCTTTAGATATCTTTGCATCATGTCTTATATTTACAAGCATCTCTATCAGAGAGTCTGTAAGAGAATCTTTAGTTGCCTCGTTCTCTTCAACAAGCCCAAGAACATCAACAACAAAAGTCTTAAATATTAATTTAAGCTTATTAAGATCATCCTTGTTTATTGTCTCCTTATTTTCATTAATTGCATTAACCATTTTAACCCCATCAAAGAGATTAGCAATTAGCACAGGCGTATTTATATCATCATTTATTGCGTTGTAACATTTCTGGTTTAAATCGTCAATATTAACCGATGATTTATCCGAAGCTTTAATCTTATCTAGAACAGTTATTGCTTTAAATAGTTTCTGCAAACCTTTCTGAGCTGCCTGAAGTGCCTCATTTGAAAAATCAAGAGTACCACGATACTGAGCCTGTAATATAAAGAATCTTATTGTCATTGGAGAGTATGCCTGTTCTAACAGTTCATGCTCGCCAGAGAACATCTGTTCAAGGGTAATAAAGTTACCCAACGACTTACCCATCTTCTGACCATTAATGGTAATCATATTATTATGCATCCAATACTGAACTGAAGCTCCTCCATCAGCTGCGGTATTTTGTGCTATTTCACACTCATGATGAGGAAATTTCAGATCCATTCCTCCTCCGTGAATATCAAACTTATCACCAAGATACTTTCTACTCATTACAGAACATTCAAGATGCCATCCCGGAAAACCAAGACTCCATTCCGATGACCAACGCATTATATGTTCAGGCGCAGCTTTCTTCCATAATGCAAAATCAACAGAACTTCTCTTCTCCGACTGCCCATCAAGCTCTCTTGTATTTGACATCATCTCCTCTATGTCTCTACCAGAAAGTGTTCCATATCCATATTTTTCATTATACTTTTTTACATCAAAATATATAGATCCATTACTCTCATAGGCATATCCATTTTTCAGTATCTCTCTTATCATCTCCTGTTGCTCTATAATATGACCAGAAGCAGTAGGTTCAATGCTTGGCGGCAATACTTTTAACATATTCATATAATCATGATAACGATTAGTATAATATTGCACCACTTCCATTGGTTCTAATTGCTCTAATCTGGCCTTCTTAGCAATCTTATCTTCTCCTGCATCTGCATCATTTTCTAAATGTCCTACATCAGTAATATTTCTTACATATCTTACCTTATATCCAATATGTGTAAGATACCTGAAAAGTATATCAAAAGTAATTGCCGGACGTGCATGTCCTAAATGAGGATCGCCATATACAGTAGGCCCACAAACATACAGTCCTACGTTAGGTGCATTAAGCGGTTTAAACTCCTCTTTCTTTCTAGATAGCGAATTGTAAATGTTAAGTACCTGTTGCATTTCCTCTTTATTTTAAAGTATTAAGTCTGCAAAATTAACAAATATTTTTCGTTATGTATTCATTTATTGGCTTTCGGCATGTTTATAAATGTTAATTATACGCTATATTATTGTTATGTAGATACCTTATTTAGTATATGTTGAATTAATTAGCTTATCTTTGCACATATACAAAATACATATATGTCTAAAAAGAAATTAAAGAGAAAAAAAGAGCGAAAAACAAAAAGAGGCTTAATAAAAGGGATAGTTCATATATTTGAGAACAACCCATCTAAAACATACAACTACAAACAAATATCTAAAGAGCTTGGAGTAAAAGAGATTTCGGGCAAAAAACTCGTTACACAATCACTATATACTCTTAAAGATGAAGGTTTTCTTGAGGAGGTGTATTTAGGAAAATTTAAAATGGTTCCTACAACCAGATTTATTACAGGAAAAGTTGATCTGGCTTTAAGTGGAAATGCATACATAGTATCTGATGATATTAAAGAGGATATTTTTGTAAACCACGTGAACCTTAAAAGAGCTCTGCATGGCGATACTGTTAAAGTAGAGCTATATGCAAGAAAGAAAAAGGGGCGCCCAGAAGGAAAAGTAATTGATATTATTGAGCGTAAACGACAATCTTTTGTTGGTATAGTTGAGATAAGAGGAAATATATCTTTTTTAGTTATAGAGGGCAAACAGATGCCTTATGATCTCTATATACCAAAAGAAAAACTTAATGGTGCCAAAAACGGAGAGAAGGCTATAGGAAGAATTACAGACTGGCCGGAAAGAGCACGTAATCCATTTGGTGAGATAACCGATGTACTTGGTGTTCCGGGTGAGAATGATACAGAGATGCACGCAATATTAGCGGAATTTGATCTTCCATATACATTCCCAAAAGAGGTAGACAAAGAGTCTGAAAAAATAAGCGATGTAATAACTGAGGAAGAGATATCTGAACGCAGAGATTTAAGAGATATTACAACATTTACTATTGACCCACACGACGCCAAAGATTTTGACGATGCGATATCAATAAAACAAATTAACGAAAATGAGTGGGAGATAGGTATACATATTGCAGATGTTACCCATTACGTAAAGCCAGACACAATTCTTGAAGAGGAAGCATACAATAGAGCAACATCAGTATACCTTGTAGACAGAGTTGTTCCTATGTTACCTGAAAGGTTATCAAATGGTATATGCTCTCTGCGTCCTGATGAGGAGAAATTATGTTTTTCAGCAATATTTAATCTTGATGTAAAAGGTAATGTAAAATCAGAATGGTTCGGAAGAACTGTTATTAAATCGGATAAACGATTTACCTATGAGGAGGCTCAGAATATTCTTGACAATAAAGAAGGTTTATTATATAATGAGCTGAACCTGCTTAATACAATGGCAAAATGTATAAGAAAAGAGAGATTCAGAGGCGGAGCTATAGGTTTTGACAGGGTTGAAACAAAATTTGATATTGACAAAGATGGCAAACCTCTAAGGGTATACTTTAAAAATCATGGAGATACAAACAGGTTAATTGAGGAGTTCATGTTACTTGCAAACAGACATGTTGCAGCATTTATTGGAAAAAAACGTAAAGATGGTATTAAACCTAAAACATTTGTTTACAGGATACATGACAAACCAAATCAGGAGAAGTTTGAGAGCTTTACAAGCTTTATAAAACGATTCGGTTATAATGTATCACCGTCAACATCTGGTGTTTCATCATCTATAAACTCTTTACTTGAAGAGGTAAAGGGTAAAAAAGAGCAGAATTTAATAGAGACTCTTGCCGTAAGAACAATGGCCAAAGCAGAGTATTCAACAAAAAATATAGGACATTACGGACTTAATTTTGAGTTCTACACTCATTTCACTTCACCAATACGCCGATACCCTGATATGATGGTTCACAGATTACTGGATATGTACCTGAATAAGGCAAAAAGTCAGGATGCTACAACATACGAGAAGATGTGTCAACACTCTGTTGATATGGAGAAGAGAGCTGCCGATGCAGAAAGAACATCTATTAAATATAAAGCTGTTGAGTTCATGATGGATAAAGTTGGAGAAGACTTTACAGGAATTATATCTGGTGTTACAGAATGGGGTATATATGTAGAACTTACAGATACACTTATAGAAGGTATGATATCTATACATGAGTTAAAAGATGATTACTATATATTTGATGAAGAGAACTATATGATACTAGGTAGGCACACAAACCGTAAGTTCCAGTTAGGTGATACGCTTAATGTGAGAGTAATATCAGCAAATCTTGCCAAGAAACAGTTAGATTTTGAACTTGCTGATTAAACAATGTGCAGATAAATATTTTTTTCACAAATAATATATTGACATACCTGCATAACACTCACCTTTTTATACTGTGTTAAGTATAGCATAAATTTTAATAGGCAGTATAATTGTTAATAATTAATACTGCTTTTTTATTATTTTGCTCAGTACATTTGTCACAACAATGTGCATAATTATAGGTATAGTTTTATAGGTAAAAGTATTATTATGAAAGTCTTATTTACTGTAGTAAGTGTATTGCTTTTTTACGGATCGGTATTTTCACAAACAAATGATCTGGTTAAAAGAATGAATTGGGATGAAGATTACTGTGTACGAGTAACTCTTCAAGACAACTCTAAGATGGTTTTTAAGGTCGATGAGCTTTATCACTCAAATATAAAAGATAAAAAAGATGGTGAAGCAACATACTATCCGGCAAGTCTTAAATCAAGCTTAATTGAGAAAATAAAAGGTAAAGAGTTTTTGTTAGATACGTTACAACACAGCTACGATGAACGTATTGTTGACAACAGAACTCTATGGAATGCTATACATACCCGAATAGGTGGTGGTTGGGGACACTTTGTAAACTGTCTTCTATTTGCTCTTGAAAAGAATTATGTAAACATGAAAATGACAAAACTTGAGCGTCCTAAATCTAACTGGAGACCAAAACCAATGACCGAAAGTTACAAAAGAACAATGAAGTGGAGTTATTATATACCGGAGACTCAAAAATTGGCAAAAAAGGAGTATAAAAGACAAAGAAGAGAGAAGAAAACCGGTGACTTAGATCGTTTACCTGCATCATTTATCGAGGAGTTTCAGAATACAAATAACGATGAGTATAACGACCTACATGTTACAAACTATAAGAAGAAAGCCAGAATTGATCTGGTAAAGATTCTGCTTGCCTCTAAATATCTTGGTAAAGACCAGATAGATTATATAGGAAATTCTGTACTTAGAGCTGCTCTTAACTACTCAGCATTACAGATTCCATCAATTGTAATACTTGATGATATGAATGCTGCGGTTGCTATGTCGTTAGATGAATTTGGTTATACTGTTGAAGAGATTGTATATAGTGATCTTGAACGACTTTCAGAAGGCGATATTGAAGAGAGGAACAAGATGATAAAAAATTATGTTATTCAGATAAATCAGGTTAACAAAAAACTATTTAAGGAACGATTGAGCAATTATTACAAATAGAAATATTCTTGAAAAGGCCATCTGAAAAGATGGCTTTTTTTATATAAAAAAAGCCCTGAATATTCAGAACTTCTTTGAGGTCTCGAGCGGATTCGAACCGCTGTACGAGGTTTTGCAGACCACTGCCTAGCCACTCGGCCACGAGACCATTGCGTTTTGCGGTTGCAAATATAAGTATTAATTACATTAATATACAACTTTTTTCAGCTTTTCTTAGAAAGAAAAACATCAGAGTAACCGTAATCTCATCATTATCTACAACCTATATACTAAAGCCTATGCATAATAATTTAGAAAATAGTGATAACCATTAATTGCTAACTTTGCAGCAGTTATCATTTAATAAATGGATATGGAATATATATTTGAGATTGAAATGCAGGTACGTGACTACGAATGCGATCTGCAAGGTATTGTTAATAATTCTGTATATCAGAACTATTTGGAGCATTGCCGTCATGAATTCCTTAAATTTGTTGAACTTGATTTTGCCGAATTACATAACCAGGGTGTTGATGCTGTTGTTGTTAAAGCTGAACTAGAGTACAAAGCATCACTTGTACCTAATGACAAATTCATTGTTAAACTAGGAATAACTAAAAAAGGCGTAAGGTTTATCTTTAATCAGGATATATACCACAAAGAGTCTGGAAAGCTTATGGTAAAAGGAAAGGTTACATCTGTATTAACTAAGAACAGACGTCCTATTTTACCAGATATCATTGATGAAGCATTATCTAAAAAGGGGTTAGCTGCATCTTCCTAATTATTGTATATTAGCAAAGAGAAGGATAAATCATCCTCTCTTTGCTGAATTCTCAAGGTCTGTTAAACATTCCGGACACAAACATCCATTAAATTCACTATTTAACACTTTTAGTGTACCATCAGACAATTTTACATCCATACACCAACATCTTTTGTTTGTCTCCGCAAAACATGAAAATTCTGTACCACATTTCGGGCACTCCTTTTTCTTAGGTTTATCTGTCATAATACTATCTGGTCATCTCTACACTTACACAATCCATCTTTCCTCCAACAGGCGGATTCATTTTTCTAACCTCTACAGTTATCTCCCTAATAACGTCACCAAATTTGCTATACAAAGCATCCAATATTCTATTCACCAAGTGCTCCAACAGTGCCGACTTTATCTCCATCTGTTCTTTAATGATTTCATAAGCCTCAACATAGTTTAATGCATCACCAAGATTATCTGATTTTGCTGCAGCTGATGTATCTGTATGTATCTCAAGATTAACTACAAAATTATTCCCAACTATTTGCTCTTCTGCAAAATGTCCGTGATAGGCATAGAATGCCATGTCTTTAATTCTGATTATTCCCATTATTACTCTTTTTCAGAAACGACAGAGATAACCTGATTTTCTCATATGATACCTCCTCGTTCAGATGAATATATATATCTTTTAACTTATTATCTCCACAAACATTAACAGCCTCTCTTATCTTCTCAATCTCATCATTACTTACATACCTATATACATCAATATTATATCCTTTCTCATAAAGATGTGCAATATGAGAGTATATAGTAATTAGATTTAGCTTACGTTTCTTCGAAATCTCTTCAGGAGAAAGACCAAGTTGATAAAGATTCCAGGTCTCTATATAGGTTCCTCCCTTTATGTTTTTGCCATCCTTCAATTTCTGATTTACAAATTTGCATATCCCATCAAGAAAATAAGAACCATAGGTATGGTATTTTGCCTCACTAACACCTTCAATATCCTTCATCTCTAAAGGTGTAACTGGTCTTTTTGCAGCCATATCGGTTAATGTAGCATCTGAAAACAACATATATGGTGCAATACCTTTTGCAACGGCAAGTTCTCTGCGCAATATCCTAAGCTCTTCAA
The DNA here is from genome assembly GCA_002454955.1 of Bacteroidales bacterium UBA6680. Classification (GTDB taxonomy): domain Bacteria; phylum Bacteroidota; class Bacteroidia; order Bacteroidales; family UBA6680; genus UBA6680. The sequence continues at coordinate 28,393 of DKJY01000095.1, read as the reverse complement.
ATAACTCCTCTGTAAGTTGTTTACTTTTGCTTTTTGGTTTGGCATTTTCTTTACGATCTGCAATAATATCACCAAATTCTGCTGGATGAACCATCATTACCTTTTTTCTACTATAAAGTACATCTGTTGACAACTCAGTTAGCTGCAATGCATTGTCCCGATCATATGCAATATCAACTAACCCGGTATTAACCATCTGCATAATATAATGCTTCCAGTCAAAAGCAGATATATCTTTACCTACACCAAATGTTTTAATACTGTTATATCCTTTATTAAGCACATCGGAACGGTGCGAACCTCTTAACACATCTATAACCATTCCTGTTGCCTCCTGCTCTCTTAGTCTGGTAATAGCCGATAAAGCTTTCTGTGCAATTACAGTTCCGTCAAACTGTTTTGGTGGATTTTTACACACATCACAATTACCACAATTTTTATCATAAGGTTCATTAAAATAGTTTAATAAAATACGCCGTCTACAGACTAATGAATCAGCATACTGCTGCATTCTATCAAGCTTATTGTTCATTATCTCTTGCTGTGCACCTTCGCTAATAAAACTACGTAACAGAATTACATCCTGAAAATTATAAAACAACAATGTATCTGCAGGCATGCCATCGCGTCCGGCACGTCCAATCTCCTGATAATAGTTCTCTATATTCTTTGGCAGATTATAGTGTATTACCCACCGCACATTAGATTTGTCTATACCCATACCAAATGCAATAGTTGCACATATTATTGGTACACGATCTGTAATAAAGTTGGTTTGAACCTTTGATCGTTCCGATGCAGATAACCCTGCATGATAGAAACTTGCAACTATACCATTATTATTAAGGCTCTCTGCAAGTTTCTCTGTCTGCTTTCTACTAAGACAATATATTATTCCTGATTTACCTGGTCTTAGGTTTATAAAATCAAGTATAGCATTCAACCTGTTTTTAGCCGGCATAACATTCAAACTCAAGTTTGGTCTGTCAAACGAGTCTATAAACATCTCCGGATTCTTAAGATTAAGTTGTTTTACAATATCGTCGCGGGTAATCCTATCTGCTGTTGCTGTAAGAGCAACAACCGGGACTTCTTTAAATGAATCTATTAGTCCTGATAATTTGGTGTATTCAGGTCTAAAATCATGTCCCCAGGCCGATATACAGTGAGCCTCATCAATTGCGAACAAAGCAACCTTTATATCCTTAAGCAGGTAGTAAATATCGCGTGTAAGAAGTTTCTCAGGTGATATATACAGAAGTTTTACTTTACCAGATAGTATATCCTGTATAACCCTATTCTGGTCAGATGCAGTTTGCGAACTATTTATAAATTCAGCTGCTATTCCATTAGATTTTAACCCTTCAACCTGATCTTTCATAAGAGCAATAAGAGGAGATATAACCACTCCAAGACCCTCTCTAACAATTGCGGCAACCTGAAATATTACAGATTTACCTCCTCCTGTTGGCATAAGTACCACTGAGCTATCTCCTTTAATAAGAGATTCAATAGCCTTCTCTTGTAATGGTCTAAAGGAGTCATACCCATAATACTTCTTTAATATCTCTTTTGCTCTATTCATATGTAGCAAAAATAGATATTATATTAATAGAAAAACATTAATATATATCACCTCTCAATTATTAATTACAACCAAATTTTTAACTAATTTAAAGTAAACATACAACCAGAACATATTTATGAGAAAGTATATAAAAGAACTTGCTGCTATTTTCTTCCCAGAAACCTGTCCGGGATGCAAGAAACCCCTATACACACATAACAGAATTCTATGCTCGTTTTGCGAAACTGATTTACCTTTCACATATTATCAAGACATGAAAGACAATACCATTGAACAAGCTTTTTGGGGTAGAGTAAACATTGAGAATGCAACAGCCTTATTGTTTTATGAAAAACATGATATTGTTCAAAAGCTACTACACAGTATAAAATACCATACACATAAGGATCTAGCTATAAGATTAGGAGAGCTTCTGGGTGACCAGATAAAAAGTTCATACAGATTCAATGGCATTGACGCCATAATACCTGTACCCCTTCATAAAAAAAAGTTGTTGAAACGAGGATTCAATCAGAGTTATTTGATTGCTAAAGGCATAAGTCTATCAACCGGAATACCTGTTAAGACAGATCTATTGTTAAGGATAAAAAATACTGAATCTCAAACAAAGAAAAGTAGAACAGAACGGTGCGACAACGTAAAAAAGGCATTCACAATAAGCCGTAATATAGAATTGTGGGAGAATAAGCACTTTATTATAATTGACGATGTAATTACAACCGGTGCGACATTAGAATCGTGTATTGTTGAGCTATTAACTATTAAAGGAGTAAAGGTATCTGTTGCATCTATAGCTACCGTATTATAAAAACAGGTCGCTTGTAGCGACCTTATATCTTTTTAAATGTATTTTTTCTTTAACAGAAACTTTGCAAACGACTTACCCGCTTTTGCATAAGCCTCACTAATTCTCTCCCCAGTATCATAGTCGTTACCCATTGATGTTCCTGGAGAGTTCTTTATTGTTACTGTTGCAACTTTTTCGTTTGTAGATGTTTTATATACATCAATACTCATACTAACAGCTGCATTGCGTCTTGTAATACCAATATTAAATCCTGGTTCAATAAAGAATGTGTTTATCACCATCTTATATTCAGAATCCTTAACATCAGTATCAACATCAGTTCCTTTACGCTCAAGGTACTTGCTCAATAACTCTATAAACTTAACCTCATACCTTGTCTCTCTGTCACCTTTCCATGATTCAAGAAATCTCTCGCCACGTCCGGCCTCTTTTTTATTGTACTCTTTTACCTTTCTGTCAAGATAATCCTGCTCTATCATTTTCCCAACCTTAAGATTATTATATGTAAACTCAAGATTAATAAGTTTCTGTCCTTTAAGAACAGATAAATCCCCATCTGTTACTCTTATCTTCTGAGCATTTAACGATAGCAACCCAAATGTGCAAATAATAAATAGTGTTAATACTAGCTTTTTCATAAAATTTGATTTAGTAAAAAAATATAGATGTTAATTCTTGTCTCTGTTATCAATAAACGTTATTGGTTTTCTACTCATCTCAGGGAACTGTTTTTTATAAATATCGCTTATTTTCTGGAACTTAACAGTTGGAGCAACTCTAAGTTTTGCTCTAAAATGATCCTTTATCTTCTTCTCAAACGATTCTGATATATTTTTACTTCCAACATTAATTAATATATCATCTGTTCCTATACTATTTGTTGATACCTCAACAATATAGTTCTCTATATCCTTAAAATCGTTCAAAAGATCATATAGCGCCGGTGGATATAATGTAGTTCCTTTATACTTTATCATCTGCTTTTTACGTCCTATAACGGGGCCTAAACGCACTGTATTTCTACCGCACTCACACTTATCGGTATAGTGATAACATATATCTCCTGTTTTAAAACGCAACAAAGGCATTGCCTCAACACCAAGCGTGGTTATTGTAACCTCTCCCGGTTCACCATCTTTAACTGGCATATCATTTTCATCAAGGAATTCAACAATTATCATCTCCGGATGATGATGTCCTCCTATACCCTGACCACACTCGGTAAATGCTGTCCCCATCTCTGTTGAGGCATAGGTTGAGTATAGTTTAATATCCCATTTATCTTTTATTTGTCTGCTTAACGGGTTAAGCTCAAAATCAGGCGTTCTTATAGATTCTCCAATACATACCGCTTTCTTTATCGATGTATTACGATAATCTATTCCATTTTTCTCTGCATACTCAATCAGCTTTAGCAAAAACGAAGGAACAGTAATAAAAGCATTTGGCTTTATTCTATTTATAGTATCAAACTGTAACCCGGGATTTCCTGGACCAACACGTACAATACCAGCTCCAAGCTTTCTTATTCCTGAATAATAAGCTAACCCGGCCATAAATCGCCTGTCCATTGTAACCATAAGCTGAAATATATCATCGTCAGAACCATCGGCACATGCAAACGATATATACTCGTTATATGCTAGGCGATCTATATCTTTATCGGTAAGAGCAAATGTAACCGGATCGCCCAAGGTTCCTGAAGTAGTTGTATAGTCTACAATCTTGTTCTTAGAAACACAAAGGAAATCTGTATTCTGCTCCTGAAGATGATCTTTTGTAGTAACGGGAATTTTAACAAGATCATCAAGTGTTTTAATTTCTCTTATGTCAATATCATTATCTTTAAAAAGCTTCTGATAGAATTTAGAGTGATTTTTCAGGTATACCAACAACTCTGCTAATCGATCCTCTTGATATGCTCTAATATCTGATTTAGAGCACTTTTCAATCTCTGGTATAAACATCTGTTTTTCGGGTTTATTTATTGTGCATTAAAGGTATTGCTTTTTTTTATTAGTGCAAAAAGATGGTACTTATTGAAATAATATGGCTATTTAACAGCTACTAAAATATAGGCACTACTATGCTTAAACTCCAATACACAGACAAATATGCATCCATACATAAAACAATAATTCCTAATTACAGATAAGCTCTACAACCATTTATTAATAAGATTCCATTTGGTATCACATGCTATCTCGTCACCTATAACAGGCACCCTTAATACAGGAACATCATTAAACATTCTATCTGCAAAATCAGATATTACTATATATGAATCATCAGTAATTATGCTATCGTTATTCGGAAAATCGTTATAAATAATCCCTGCCAACGCTATTCTTCTGCTCTTTATATACTCAAGTGTAAGGAGTGTATGATTTATACTACCTAATTTTGATGATGTAACTAAAAGAACAGGTACTCTATAATCCTTCACAAAATCTGCCGATGTATAATTACCTGTAATAGATACCATTAGACCTCCCGCTCCTTCAATAATAACCTTATCATATTTGTCAGAAAGATTATATGCAGCTTTAATAATATTATGAGGATCAATTATCCTGTTCTCCATACTAGCTGCAAGATGTGGTGAACAGGGGTGATGAAACAGATAAGGACATGTCTCACCATTAATATCCTCGTTTGTGATTTCAACACCTGCTATCTCTCTATGTGTAACAATATCCTCTGCAATATCTTTACAACCAGTCTGTATTGCTTTAAATGTTATTGCCTTTTCGCCTTTGCTAAGCAGATATTTATAATACAATCCTGTTATAATGCTCTTTCCTGTATCAGTATCTATGCCTGTTACAAATATATAGTTAGCTTTTCCCATCTATTTATATCTTTTTTTAATAATCAGATGTACTTACATAAAGACATTCTCTCATATGTAAAAATTATTCTTATGCCACGTTTCATACATCTTAATAAATTACATCTAACTTATCGTTTTTTTGCAATTACATACAAAGGATTATAGGTTAATACAAATCCTTTTTCTGAATAAAATAATCGCCGGTATTCGTGCTCAAAATTGTTAAAATCGGCAGGAGTCCATCGTTTTCTGGTTATTGCATTAGTTCCCGTTCGTTTTATATGTCTCAAAACATCACGAGGCGAATTAAAATAGAGCTTTATCTCCTCACTCTTAATACTAATCAGGTCAAACTCCTTACAAACAAATCTCTTTAAATCATCTATTGGTAGATAGTTAATCCCCGATTGTGTAATATATTTTATCTCTGCAAAATTCCTATCAGCAAAAGTATTAAATACAAGGTATCCGTTTCTGTTAAGACTTTTTGATGCTCTCTTAATAAGACTATCAAAATCTGTTACCCATTGAAGTGCAGATCCTGACATTATTAAGTCTACTTCAGAAGGAAATTTCACCTCTTCAATATCGCCAGGAACAAAGTCAAAATTATATCTGTTATCTATAATCTTATCTACATATTTCTCAGCACTCTCAACAAGATCATTAATATAAAACCTACTCGGTTTGTATGTTTCGCAAATATAACTTGTAAGAATACCTGTTCCGCAACCTATCTCAAAGATTGTTTCAGGACCACAACAGTTGCTTTTTGCCATATCAATAAGAATACTATTTATCTTTTTTTGGGCATAAGCTTCGTAGTCATAGGTTTCAAAACTATTCTGAAACCTCTCTCTAATAAGACTTTTGTTTATAAAACAATCTTCTGGTTTGTACTCTCTATCCATCTGTATCTGCTCACAAATAATTCACAGGTCTCCTATCACAGATTCCCAATTATCTAAACTCTGAAATATAAAATGCGCCTCGTTCAAATAGCAAATTTCATCTACTCTGGCACTCCATGATGCTCGTTGATTTTGCAATGTAAAGATCATGTCTTTCTCAGATATTATAGCCTTTGTAAATATATTTTTTTTACTATTATCTCCTCTTTTTATTGATTCGTAAAGCCACTCAAGCTCCTTTTGTCGCTCAATATAATCTCCATCAGGTAACAAGTGTTGGTTATAACTCTTTAATCCACCAAATAATCGTGCATTAAACTTATAAAGATTTCGTTCTGTAAGATTATCTATTGTGCCTTTGAATATATTCTCTGGTATACCTTTATCATCATCAATTGGCTCAAGTGTTCCGTTTATTGCAATAGCTTTATTTATTGCAATATTTATTGCAATTTTTTGCGCCATATACACACCTAACGACCATGCTACAACATATACCTCTTTATATGAGGAAATATCAGGCATTCTACTAATATCTGTTGTTTTATATTGATAAAACATCAAAACATCATAATCCTGATGATCAAATGAATTAAACATGTTTGTATCAAAACCCCATCCGTTAAAGAACAGAATAATTTTGTCGTTTCCATGTCTGTTACACCACTCTATTTGCATATAACCTACTGCTTTATTCCTTTAATTACATCCTTTACTGTATCTATATCCTGAACTGTATGTGCCGACGAAAGAGAAAAACGTATTCGCTCAGATCCCTTCGGTACGGTTGGATATCGTACAGGACGAGCATCAATTTTGTTATTATCAAACATTTTATAGAGCTCTAAAGCCTTCTCGTTTGAACCTGCTATTAATGGTACAATCTGCGACTCACCACAACTTATGAACCCTGCCTCTGATATCTCATTACGCAACATATCTGAAATAACTTTTAGGTGTTTACGTTCAGAATGCATCTCTGTAATTAGCTTCGTTGTATATAACGACCACATACTGTTTATAGGGGGCAGTGCTGTTGAAAATATCAACGAACGCATCTTATTAATTAGATAACTCTTTATTACTTCAGAACATACCGCAAATGCCCCAACCGATGATGCTGCCTTACCAAGCGTCCCTACAATAATATCAACCTTGTCTGTTATATCATACTGTTCACAAAGCCCTTTTCCTGTATTGCCAAATACACCAAATCCATGCGCTTCATCAACAATTAGCATTGCATTATACCTATTCTTAATATCAACAAGCTCTTCTAAAGGTGCAGTATCACCATCCATACTATATACAGACTCTACCGCAATAATAATCCTTCCGCTATATGATTTATTCTTCTCAAGTATTTTTACAAGATGATTTATATCATTATGTCTAAATCGCTCAAATCTTGCCTTACTCAACCTTATTCCATCAATCATACTTGCATGTACCATCTTATCTGCTACAATAAGATGACTCGGCGATGTAAGAGCAGGAAGCATACCTGTGTTTGCATGATAACCACTATTAAACAACAATGTTGATCTTCCGTACCATTGCTCAAACCATTCCTCAAGCTTCTTTGCAGCACAATGATTACCACTCAATAATCTGGATGAGCAAGCACCCATATTATACTCCTCATTTGGGAGATAGTTATTCATAAACTCATCATACAATCTCTTATTTGAGGCTATCCCAATATAGTCGTTGCCTGACATATCAATATAACCGGACTTTTTATATATAAGCTCTCTGTATGCACTGCTCTCTTTTAGACGTTCTAGCTCATTACGGTAATAGTCATTATCTATCATATCTCAGAAATAACTTTTATCATCTTCTGTATCAGAAACTCAAGTTCCTTATCTGTAATAATGTATGGTGGCATTGTATATACGTTCTTTCCAAACGGACGAATCCATATACCTTCATCAACAAACTTTTGCTGTATAATCTTCATATCAACAGGCTTCTCCATCTCTATAACACCAATAGCACCAAGTATCCTTACATCACTAACTCCTTTTACTGTTCGTGCTCTATTTAGCATTCGCTTAAGGTTCTTCTCTATATTATCTATACGCTCTTTCCAATTACCTTTTACAAGTATATCAATACTCTTGCAAGCAGCACTACACGCAAGTGGATTCCCCATAAATGTAGGACCATGCATAAATACATACGGCTCTGCTGATGATATTACACCAGCTATATTCTTAGAACACATAGTAGCAGCAAAACTCATGTATCCGCCAGTAATAGCTTTACCAAGACACAAAATATCCGGCACAACTCCTGCATGATTCATTGCAAACATCTCTCCGGTTCGTCCAAATCCTGTTGCAATCTCATCAAATATTAGCAGAACATTATACTCTCTGCATATCTCAGATAGCTTTCTAAGGTATTCAGGATGATAAAACCACATCCCTCCCGCTCCCTGAACTATTGGCTCCAAAATTACAGCAGCCAATCTATCAGCATTTCCTTTTATGGTCTGATACATTTCATCAAAATCACTATCGTCCCATTTATCGTTATAGCGCACCTTTGGTTGCGAAACAAAATTCTGTACGTTTAATCTGTTATTAAACAATGAGTGCATACCTGTTACCGGATCACAAACCGACATTGCATGCCAGGTATCGCCATGATAACCATTACGGATGGTTAGAAACTCTGTTTTATCTTTTGTACCCAAAGCATGACAATACTGAAGTGCCATTTTCATTGCCACCTCAACAGATACAGAACCAGAATCACAAAAGAATACATTGTCTAATCCTTCAGGCGTTATATTAACCAATTTTTGAGCCAACTCCACTGCCGGACTATGCGTTAATCCACCAAACATGATATGCGACATTTTATCAACCTGATCTTTTATCGCCTGATTAATTTCCGGATTATTATACCCATGAATTGCCGACCACCACGATGACATTCCATCTATCAACTCCCTGCCATCGGTAAGTTTTATTGTGCAGCCCCTAGCACTATCTACAGGATATACCTCTAAAGGGTTAGTTGCCGATGTATACGGATGCCATATATGATTACGGTCAAAGTCTAATAGTTCTTCTGTTGTCATTACTGCAAGATAATATTATAGGTTTTCTCTGCAGGTATTAAATCCTGCCTCTTTAAAATTATTAAAATCTGTGTTAACATCCGATCCTATTGTTGTAAGAAGATCACCCACAAGAGCTGCATTTATTCCTGTCTTTAACGCTTTATCTTCAATATGTTTTATCTGATCGCGCCCGCCAGCAAACCTAAGATATGCATCAGGATTAATAAATCTGAACACTGCAATCACAGTAAGTATTTCGTCATCTGTAACCTGATCAGTGCCAGCAAGAGGAGTTCCTTCAATTGGATTAAGTATATTAATCGGTATCGATTTAATTCCCAGCTTCTTCAGCTCAAAAGCCATCTCTATACGCTGTTGCATAGTTTCGCCCATACCAATAATTCCTCCTGAACATACCTTAAGACCAACCTCTTGAGCCCATTTTATTGTCTGTATCTTCTGTTCAAATGAATGGGTTGTACACAATTTGTCAAAATATGATTGCGATGTCTCCAGATTACAATGGTAATGTCCTACACCTCTATCCTTTAATTTCTGTAGTTGATCCTTCTTTAACAACCCCATTGACGCACACATATGCAGATCTGTTTCACGTTTTATCTCATCATATATCGGAAGGAGTTTTTCTAATCTTGTATTATCAAGAGCCTTGCCACTGGTTACTAATGAGAATCTGTTAACACCATATTTATCGTTCTGTTTTGCCTGTACAAGCACTTCGTTCTTATCAACTATATCATATTCTGTTACACCGGTATTATGATGTGCTGATTGAGAACACCATTTACAGTTTTCAGAACATTTTCCAGATCTGGCATTCATTATTGAACAGGTATCAAACTTATCTCTGCTAAATCTATCCCTAATCTCTCCAGCTGCCTTAAACAACTCATCCTTATCGCTTGTATTACATAAATACATAGCTTCATCAAACGTTATGCTATATCCCTGCATAACCATCTCTTTAAGTTCTGAAATAGTCATAATAAATTTGTGATAAAAATTGAATAAAACGGATCTTCTTTACCTTAAGAATCCCGGTAAAGGAGTTATAAAAAATATTACCTGAGTCATAACAGGAACAAGAACCACCAATACAAGCAGTATCCTGAATTACAGAACATATTAATTCATTCTCCAACACCACATCATTATCACAATCATCATCTTCTGATACCTGTTGTGGTTCGGCAAATGTTATTAACTCAGAGATTATCTCGCTTATCTCAGCCAACATATCAGACCTGAGATGTCCAATATGCACAACCTTTCCTATTGCTGCAAACAGCGAATAACTTTTACGGCTCCAGCGGCTAAAAATAGTTACGTTATTATGTATTATCTCTCTGTTCATAACTCAATTGACAAACATAATCATAAAAATATTTGATAAGCATTTTTATTAAATCTTTATTGATAAAACTAACATTTTTGTTAATATATGATAATGTTTTGATGATCATTCAAATTAGACTAATTCTAATTTACAGCTGCTTACAGAAAACTTTTACAGTAACCACTTAAAGCACAACTTACCAGTGTTAGATGTAAGTTTTTATATATCAAATATTTTTATCAACAAAAAAGAACAACAAAGGAAACTACCTGAATAATTTTTGATGAACTATACATAATAATATTGAATATATTTAGTTAAGTTTGCATTTTTCGACAAGACATTTGAAAAATATTAGTATGATTAAAATTGGTAAAACCCCGCTAGTTTTAGCTGATCTCAAGAGTTTATTACTAAACGGAGATAAGATTGAAGTTAGTACTGAGACATCAGAAAAAGTTAACGATAGCTACAATTTTCTGAACGACTTTTCTAAAGATAAGGTTCTATATGGTATAAACACAGGGTTTGGTCCAATGGCGCAATACAAAATTAGCGAGAAGGATCAGGCATCTCTACAGTATAATCTTATCAGAAGTCATTCATCAGGTGCAGGACCATCTATTCCCCCTATTGAAGCAAAAGCTGCAATGGTAGCAAGGCTAAACACAATTAGTCAGGGATTTTCAGGAATACATCCCGATGTTACACGAGTCTTAACAGAGTTTATTAATAACGACATTTATCCAAATATCCCTGAACACGGAGGAGTTGGTGCCAGTGGCGATTTGGTACAACTATCACACCTTGCATTAAATCTTATTGGCGAAGGTGAAGTTTTTTACAAAGGAGAAAAAGTTGATACAAAAATTCTTCTGGAAAAACTTGATATCAAACCTCTTAAAATGCATTTAAGAGAAGGACTTTCGTTAATTAACGGAACATCTGTAATGTCTGGTATAGGAATTGTAAATCTGATTTACGCATACAGAATATTTGGTTGGATTACTTTGGCATCATCTATGATAAACGAGATTGTTGAAACATTTGATGACCACTTTTCTGAGCAGTTAAACGGAGTAAAACACCATAAAGGACAACAGAAAGTTGCCTCTATGATGCGAGATTTATTAAAGGATAGTAAACTTATTAGAAACAGAGCCGATATAATGTTTAACAAAGATAAGATAGATGTATCTGTCTTTGAAGACAAAGTACAGGAATACTACTCGCTAAGATGTGTTCCTCAGGTACTTGGTCCGGTATATGATACCCTTAAATATTGTGAAGGAGTTCTGTTTAGCGAGATTAACTCGGTTAGCGACAATCCTATTGTACACAAAGAGGATAACTACGTTTTTCACGGCGGAAACTTCCATGGCGATTATATATCTCTTGAGATGGACAAGCTAAAGATTGTTACAACAAAAATGACTATGTTGGCAGAGCGTCAGTTAAACTATCTTCTTAATCATAAACTTAATGGTAAATTACCTCCGTTTGTTAACCTTGGAACATTAGGTTTAAATTTAGGAATGCAGGGAGCTCAGTTTACTGCTACGTCAACAACAGCAGAAAGTCAAACTCTATCAAATTCAATGTACGTTCACAGTATTCCTAACAACGGAGATAATCAGGATATAGTAAGTATGGGTACCAATAGTGCACTGTTAGCACGTAAGGTTGTTGATAATGCTTTTCAGGTGGTTGCAATACATTTTATGACAATAATTCAAGCTATTGATTATTTGAATCTATCAGATAAACTTAGCTCTGTGTCTAAAAAGACATATAACGATCTTAGAGAGATTGTTCCTGTATTTAAGGAAGATCATATAAAATATAAAGAGATTGAAGGTGTTATATCATATCTTCATTCAAATGATGCTTTTGAATTATAATTAATTGATATTTTTATTTCAAAAATAATAAGAAAGTATCACTATATAGATAAAGATAAGAATTGAGGTAATATTGTAATATTATTAAAACACATAAGAACAGGTTGCAACACATTTAATAATCTGTTCAAAATGAAAGTACAAAAATGAAAATAGCGCTTGTAACAGGTGGCTCTCGTGGCATAGGAAAGGCTGTATGCCTTAAACTTGCAGCTATGGGTTACTATATAATAATAAATTACAGATCAAATACCGCAGAGGCAGAGAATACGCTTAACGAGGTAAAACAGTTGGGTTCTGATGGCGAATTATTACCATTTGATGTTTCTGATAGAGCAGATATAAGAAAATCTCTTTCTGAATGGAAAAAGAGAAACTCTGATAAATATATTGAGGTTCTTGTTAACAATGCCGGGATACGTAAAGATAATATTCTTCCGATGATGGAAGATAATGAGTGGGACGATGTAATTAATACAAACCTACACTCATTCTTTAACGTAACAAGAGAACTTACAACAGATATGTTGATGAATAAATATGGCAGAATAATAAACATTGTTTCACTATCCGGGTTAAAAGGTATGTCAGGACAAACTAATTACTCTGCTGCAAAAGCTGGGGTTATAGGTGCTACAAAAGCATTAGCTCAAGAAATTGCAAAAAAGAAAGTAACAGTTAACGCTGTAGCTCCGGGGTTTATTAAAACAGATATGACAGAAGATCTGGATGAGAAGATGCTTAAAAGAATGATTCCAGCAAACAGATTTGGTAAACCAGAGGAGGTTGCTGCTGTTGTTGGTTTCCTTGCTTCAGAAGGGGCTTCATATATCACCGGAGAAGTTATATCTGTTAATGGTGGTCTTTATACTTAATTTTTGTAACCTGAATAAAACTGAACAATTATGAATAGAGTTGTTATTACAGGAATGGGGGTTTATTCGGTTTTAGGATCGAATATTGAGGAAGTAAACAAATCTCTATATGAGGGTAAATCAGGAATTGGAATAGATCCTAGAAGGAAAGAGATGGGGTTTCGCTCATCGCTAACCGGAATTATTGAGCGCCCGAATCTAAAAAAGGTTCTGCCAAGACGCATGAGAGTTGGATTACCAGAACAGGGAGAGTATGCTTTTGTTGCAACAAAAGAGGCTCTTGCCAATGCTGGTATAGACGATGACTACCTTGATAAGAATGAGGTGGGTATACTTTACGGAAACGATAGTTCTGCAGTACCTGTAATTGATGCTATGGACATGATGAGAGAGAAAAAAGATACAACCCTTCTTGGTAGCGGTTCTATCTTTCAATCTATGAACTCAACAGTTACAATGAATTTGTCTGTAATTCTAAAACTTAAAGGTATTAACCTTACTGTTAGTGGTGCCTGTGCAAGTGGATCGCATGCAATTGGGTTAGGATACTTTTTAATTAAGCAAGGGCTACAGAAAATGATTATATGTGGAGGTGCTCAGGAAGTAAATCCGGAATCAACAGGTAGTTTTGATGGATTAAGCGCATTCTCAACAAGAGAGAACGACCCACACAAAGCAAGCAGACCATTTGATAAAGACAGAGATGGTCTTGTTCCTAGTGGTGGAGCAGCAACAGTAATAATTGAGAGCTTAGAGTCTGCACTTGAGCGCGGAGCTAATATTATAGCAGAAGTTGTTGGATACGGTTTTTCTTCTAATGGTGATCATATATCTGTACCAAATGTAGATGGACCCGTATCGTCACTTGAAAAGGCTCTTAAAGACGCTAATCTTTCAGCAAAAGATATAGATTATATTAATGCTCATGCAACATCTACGCCTGTAGGAGATATGAATGAGGCACAAGCACTTGACAAAGTATTTGGTGAGTTCAGACCACCTATTACCTCAACAAAGTGTTTAACCGGACACGAAATGTGGATGGGTGGAGCCAGTGAGATTATCTACTCTACACTGATGATGCAAAATGGTTACATATCACCAAATATTAATTTCGAGAACCCTGACGAATATTCACAGAATCTGAATATTCCAAATAAAAGAATTGAACATAACATTGATACGTTCCTATCAAACTCTTTTGGATTTGGCGGAACCAATTCTACACTTATCGTAAAGAGATACAGAAACTAAAAAAACACAATACAGATGACCAAAGAAGAAGTTATTGAAAAAGTAAATGATTTCCTTATAGAGGAGTTTGAGATTGAGGAGGATCAGTTGGTAGGAGATGCTTTGCTAAAAGATGATCTTGAAATTGAGAGCCTTGATTTTGTTGATATAGTCGTGATTATTGAGAAAGAATTTGGTCTTAAGATTAAAGGCTCAGAGATGAAAGAGGTTATTACTTTAGATCAGTTCTATAACTACATTCACAATCAATTAAACTAATATAAGTAGATGGCTAAATGGGCAGGAAAAACCAAAGGTGGGGTTATTGGGTATTCAATATTCATATTTGTATTAAAGCACTTTCATATTAAGTTTGCTTACTTTATCCTGAGGTTTGTTGCAGCCTATTTTTTACTGTTCTCTGACAAAAAGGGTATACGATACTATTTCAGAACCCGTTTAGGGTATTCAAAATTTAAAACCTTTGTAAGCATATACAAAAATTACTACATATTTGGGCAAGTACTGCTTGATAAAGTAGCTCTTTTGGCTGGCTTTACAAAGAAATTTACTTTTGAGTTTGAAGGAGAACAACACCTGCACAACATGGCTAAAAATAAGACCGGTGGAGTACTTATTGGTGCACATGTTGGAAACTGGGAGATAGCTGGTCAGTTACTTGACAGAATAGATTCGCCAATACACATTGTAATGCTTGATGCAGAACATGAGAAGATTAAAACCCTTCTGGATGGTGTAATGTCTGAAAAGACAATGAAAATTATTCCTATTAAGAATGACTTTTCGCACCTAAAAGCTATTGGCGAAGCATTAAGTAACAAGGAGATTGTTGCAATACATGGCGACAGATATCTACCTGGAACTAATGCTGTTTCATCTGAGTTTTTGGGCGAAGAGGCTCTGTTCCCATCAGGACCACTCTATTTATCAACTAAATATAAGGTTCCGGTAACTTTTGTATCTGCAATGAAAGAGAGTGCATCACACTACCATTTCTTTGCAACTGAACCAAAGGTATATAAGTATCCAGGAAACCTTAAAACAAGAAAAGCTGAAATTAAAAACATGGTTATTGATTATGTCACTGAACTTGAAAGAGTTGTTAAAGGGCACCCTTTGCAGTGGTTTAATTACTATCAGTTTTGGGAGAATAGTAATAAATAATTATTTAAAGGTTAAATGATAAAATAGCAATATTTAAAATATCTTTATACCATATAAACATATTTATTGTTTATTGTTCCCCTCCTTTAAACAATATTATTTAGTTATCAGAACTTATAAGTTACTTGTAACCATTGAAAGAGAATTAAACGTATGAAAAAGGATATTCTAATTGTATACTATACTCAATCTGGTCAGATGAAACAGATTCTTGAGAATTTAGTTACAGATATGCATGGCGATTGCAATATTACTTGGGAGGAGATAACCCCCTCTGTTAAATATCCTTTTCCATGGACAGCTAAATCGTTTTTCAATGTAATGCCAGAATCTGTTCAGGCAATACCATGCTCATTAGATTATCCAACAGATAATGCAAATAAAGAGTGGGATCTTGTAATACTAGGCTACCCTATATGGTATCTATCACCTGCAATACCTGTAACATCTTTCTTAAAAAGTGATTATGCAAAAAAATTACTTAATAATCAGAAAATTGTTACTGTAATTGGCAGTAGAAACATGTGGGCTGCTGCACAAGAAGATTTAAAGAAACTTTTAAAGGATATTGGCGGAAATCTGGTTGGAAATATTGTTTTACGCGACAGACATCAGAACCTGATGAGTGTTGGCAGTATTGTTCACTGGATGTTCACAGGACTAAAAACAAAAAAAGGAATATTCCCAAAACCGGGAGTATCTGATAATGATATAAAAAATAGTTCAAGATTTGGATCTGTAATTCTTGAGGCATTAAAGAATAACAACTTTACTGACCTGCAGAACAACCTACTTAAAGTAAAAGCGGTTGATTATCTGCCAGATATTGCATCAATGGAGTTAAAGGCCAAAAGAATATTTAATATATGGTCTAATATTATTCTTAAAAAGGCGAAAAAGGGTAATGAGGCTAGAGATAAATGGGTTAAAATATTCAAATATTATCTGTTTGCGGTAATAATTGTACTATCACCTATAGCTTCGTT
Organism: Bacteroidales bacterium UBA6680; assembly: GCA_002454955.1. GTDB lineage: Bacteria > Bacteroidota > Bacteroidia > Bacteroidales > UBA6680 > UBA6680. Next base: position 11,640 of record DKJY01000095.1, on the reverse strand, counting down.
AGTGGTATATGTTACATATCCACTATTTTTCCCATTTATATTAAAAAAGAAGAGATATTACACAAGTTGTGAATTAAAAGAAAAATAATAACATGCTTAAAGAGGTATATATAACAAAATTGTCAAAATTTTTACCAAATAACCCTGTATCAAACAATGAGATAGAGGATTATCTGGGCTATATAAATGGCAAGCCTTCAAAATCTAAAAACCTGGTTCTACGCAGTAACAGGATTAAGCAACGTTACTATGCTGTTGATAAAAACGGAAAAGTTACTCATACAAATGCACAGTTAACATCTGAGGCTGTTAAAGGTCTTTTCAATAACGGTTTTTCGCTTGACGATGTACAGCTACTTGCATGTAGTACAAGTTCTCCTGATCAGTTGCAGCCTTCGCACTCATCAATGGTGCATGGTGAATTAGGATGTAAGCCAATGGAGATTATGTCGGCAGGAGGAACATGTAACTCTGGCATGGTTTCTCTTAAGTATGCACTTATGTCAATACAAACAGGAAACACCTCAAATGCTGTAGTTACAGGATCTGAGAGATTCTCAACACGTATGAATGCTCGTCATTTTCAGAAAGAGGCAGATAAGTTAGCAGAAATTGAAGAGAACCCTTTTGTAGCATTTGAGAAGGATTTCTTAAGATGGATGTTGTCTGATGGGGCAGCAGCAGCGCTGCTTTCAGATAAACCAAATAGCAACAATTTGTCACTTAAAGTAGACTGGCTTGAGGTAAGATCATATGCAAACGAGCTTAAAACGTGTATGTATGCAGGGGCTGTAAAAGATGAAAACGGAGATCTTATTGGATGGGCAGAACACTCACCAGAAGATTTAGTAGACAAAAGTGTCTTCTCTCTTAAACAAGATGTAAAAACCCTTGGTTCAAACATTGTTCCTGTCGGGATGAAGTTTCTTGCTGATATAATTGATAAGCGTGGTATAGATATTAACACTGAGGTAAATTACTTCTTGCCTCACCTGTCGTCAATGTTCTTTAAAGAGAAGATAGAAGAGGAGCTAAAAAAGAATGGAATTGATATCCCGGAGGATAAGTGGTTTCTGAATCTTCCTAAAATTGGAAATATAGGTTCAGCCTCAGCACTATTTATGCTTGAAGAGTTATTTAATAGCGGAAAATTGCAAAAAGGCGAAAAGATTTTGGTTATGGTACCAGAGAGCGCCAGATTTGCATATTCATATATAATGTTAACTGTAGTATAATTTAAATAGTATGTCTGATCTGATATTTATCTTAGGAATAAGTGCATTTGTATCGTTACTGATAACCGTGCTAACAGGAATGCGAATAATTAAAGTAAAGCATAACATTCATAAAAGACTTGGTTTACTTACTCTTTTATTGGCATCGTCACATGGTGGGGTAATAGTATATCTGCAATATTTCTATTGATATTACAAATATTCAGATATCTTATTGTAAATTAGAAGATAACGCTGCTTAATAGAACATTAACAGCTAAAAAGATGTTAAAACAATATTAATTTAAAATTTATACATCATGAGAAAATTTAAGATTCTATTGGTTTTAATAACATTCTTAGGACTATCTTCAACAGTAGAGGCTCATCCTCCAAAAAAGGTTACTGCAAAGTACAATAAAGAGAGCTCTGAGCTAAAAATTGAGATTACTCACTCTGTAAAAGAAGCTACATCGCACTACATTGATGTTATTATAATTTACAAGAATGGTGAGGAGATATCTAAGTTAGAGCCATCAGAACAGACAGGCAAACAGAAACACACAGAGAGTGTAATCCTGAAAGATTTAAAATCAGGAGATATAATTAAGGTCAAAGCCAAATGTAACAAATTTGGATCTAAGACTGCTAAATTAAAGATTGATTAATGATTGCAGAAGGAGAAAACATACTACAGCTTATCCCTCAACGACCGCCAATGGTAATGATTGATAAGCTGTTTTCCTGTGATGAAAACACGTGCGTTTCGGGATTAAGTATATTGCACAATAACATATTCTGCGACGATAAATATTTTTATGAGTCGGGAATGATTGAAAATATTGCCCAAACTGCCGCAGCCAGTGTTGGTGTTATAGCACAAAGAGAAAACAAAGAGGCTCCTGTTGGCTTTATTGGGTCAGTAAAAAGATTAAAAATATATAAAAAAGTATCTGTTGGTACCAATATTGTAACAACAGTAGATACTCAACAAAAAGTTGGTAATGTTTCAATTATAAAAGGTAGAATTGAACAGGACAACAATATTATAGCAGAATGTGAAATGAATATTTTTCTGCAAGAATAACAACAAAATAGTTAATCATGAAAGTTAACGAAGTACCTCAGGACGACGCGAACATGCTGGATGGCAAGCTTAAAGAGCCTTGCTATGCTGTAGATGAAAACGGCAATTACACTACAATAAAGAGTGTTGGCTGGGAAGCTAAAAATATTGTTATGCAGCAAGCCTGGAGTAATATATCATCAAAAATAGATAAGGTAAGACTTAAGGTTCTGGACAAAAAACTTAGTCCTATTGCATACTATATGGAGAAAAATATAATGAGTCCGAAGCTTTTAAGTCAGTACACAGGTTTTTTCAGCTTCACAGTAAGAAGACATCTTAAATACAAAGCTTTCTCAAAACTTTCAGATGAAAAGTTAAAGAAGTATGCTGATACCTTTGATATCACTGTAGAGGAACTTAAAGATCTTTCATTATTAAAATTGGAGAGTGTAAATAATGCCGAATAACGAAATAGTTTTAGACTTTAAACATAAACAATCTGCACACTGCGAAAACGGTGTTGTATCTAATCTGTTAAGATATTACGGAATAGATCTTAGTGAACCAATGATTTTTGGTATTGGTTCAGGTATGTTCTTTTCTCATATGCCATTTGTAAAGGTAGATGGTATTCCTGTTACATCTTTCAGACCACTACCTGGTATTATATTCAAAAGGGTATCAAAAAGATTAGGTATACAGTTTGAACGAAAAAGATATAAAAATCCTCATAAAGCAATGGATGCACTTGATGAGGTAATAAATGAGAACACTCCGGTTGGTATGTTAGTTGGTGTATATCACCTGTCATACTTTCCGGCACCATACCGTTTCCATTTTAATGCCCACAACCTTGTAGCATTCGGAAAAAAGAGTGGAGATTATCTTATAAGCGATCCGGTAATGGAAGGCTTTGAGAAACTATCATATAAAGAGCTACAGAGGGTACGTTATGCAAAAGGTCTTTTTGCGCCAAAAGGACACATGTACTATGTAAAACATATACCAGATAACCTTGATATTAACGGAGCAATAATAAAGGGAATTAAAAAAACCTGTAAAGATATGCTTACAATCCCGGTTGGTATGTTTGGTGTTAAAGGAATCAGATTTATGGCTAAAAAAATTGCCAAATATCCAGATAAACTCGGCACAAGAAAAGCTTCTTTATTTGCCGGACAAATTGTAAGAGCACAAGAAGAGATAGGTACAGGAGGAGCAGGTTTCAGATTTATGTATGCCGCATTCCTGCAAGAAGCTGCCGGATACCTTAAACAAGACTGGCTAAAAGAGATGTCGGCAGAGATGACCCAAATTGGCGATATGTGGAGAGATTTTGCTGCAACAACAGCTAGACTTGTAAAGATGAGAGAAAATCACGGAGAGAACTACAAGCAAGTATCAGACATGTTGATGAATATTGCAGATGCTGAGGAAGCTTTTTATAAAAAACTTCAGAAAATTACGCAGTAAACAGACATTTATAATGAGTAACAGATCATACATAGAGGTTGAAAATATATCAAAGATTTATCCTGGTGCCGATATTTTTGCAGTTAAGGATCTGTCTCTATCAATTGATAAAGGAGAGATATACGGACTTCTTGGACCAAATGGTGCAGGAAAGACCACAACCATATCTATACTATGCAGCCTGCTTGCACAAACAACAGGTAATGTATATATAGATAGCACCGATCTTTATGCCAACGTAAACAAAATACGTAAGATTATAGGTGTTGTTCCGCAAGACATTGCACTATATCCAAAACTTACAGCTAAAGAGAACCTTATGTTCTTCGGAAACATGTACGGAATTAAAGGTAGTCTGTTAAAGAATAAAATACACTACTATCTTGAATACTTTGGGTTAATTAACAAGATAAATAAGAGAATTGATACCTTCTCAGGCGGAATGAAGCGCAGGGTAAATCTTATTGCCAGCATACTTCATAAACCAGAGATACTTTTTCTTGACGAGCCAACTGTAGGTATAGATGTACAAAGCCGAAATGTAATTATTGAGTTTCTTCATGAGCTTAATAAAAAAGGCACAACCATTGTATATACATCACACCATATGGAAGAGGCGCAGAACCTCTGTTCAAAAATTGGTATCATAGATAAAGGAGATATTATTGCCGAAGGCAGTCCTGATCAGCTATTAAAGAAAAACTGTAACTGTAAAAATCTGGAGGATGTATTTTTACATCTTACAGGACGACAACTAAGAGATTAAAGCCATGATATTAAAGTTTTTTGCATCGGTACGTAAAGAGGCAATACTAATGCTGAGAGACAAAGCAGGATTAGCAATTCTGTTTGTTATGCCAATGGCTCTTATCCTTATTATGACCCTTTTACAAGATAACACATTTAAAGCTCTTGAAGAGAATAAAATAGAGATACTACTTGTTAACAAAGACAGCGGTACACTTGGTAAGGCTATTCACAAAGGATTAACTGAAGCTGATTTCTTTCAGATAACAGATAAACTGGAAGACGATACACTTACAGAGAAAAGCGCCTATAAAAAAGTTGCTTCCGGAGCATACCAAATGGCTATAGTTATTCCTGAAGGAGCAACAGACTATATTCAGCAAGTAGTAACACATAAAATAAACACACAACTTCCGGGATTACAAGAACCTGTAGAAGAGGATACTAAAATTGATCTTACCAAAGGTGTAAACGTAAAGATATTCTTTGATCCTGTTACTAAGAACTCATTTAAACAGAGTGTACACAGTGCATTAAAAGAGTTTACATCTAAAATAGAGGCCGAGATGGCTTTTAATATCTACGGAAAACTGTTTAAAGATATGTTTGAGATTGAGGTACAACAACCTGAATCATTCAGTAGCATAATTACATTTACAGAAGAATATGCAACAAACCTGAACAGCAAGATTATCCCAAACAGTGTACAGCATAATGTTCCGGCATGGACACTTTTTGCAATGTTCTTTATTGTTATTCCTCTTGCCGGAAATATTATTAAAGAGAGAGAAAGTGGCAATGTACTACGACTAAAAACAATGCCCGGATCATATACAGCAGTCTTGTTAGGTAAACTGTCAATATACCTTATTATATGCATAATACAGGCTGCATTAATGATAGCTATTGGGGTATATATACTCCCTCTTTTCGGACTTCCGTCGCTTATGCTCGGAACAAACCTGTTTGCTCTGTTTATAATTGTTCTTGCAGCGGCACTAGCTGCAACAGGATTTGGTGTAGCAATAGGATCTATAGCAACATCGCACGACCAGGCATCAATTTTTGGAGCAGTATCAACAGTTATTCTGGCAGCATTGGGCGGAATTTGGGTTCCTGTTTTCATTATGCCAGAAGTAATGCAACAAATAAGTATTCTATCACCCCTTAACTGGGCTCTGAACGGATTTTACGATATATTCCTTAGAGACAGCGGAACATTAGACATAATGCCTTATGTAATAAAGCTTATGATATTCTGTATTGTATCTATTGGCGTATCATATTTTTATAACAAGTTTAACAGAAGTATTTCATAATATAGTGAGTAAGAAATTAACCGATAAAACAGAAGTTACAGTACGATTTAATGAGGTTGACTCTATGCAAATTGTGTGGCATGGTAACTATGTTAAATTCATGGAAGACGGAAGAGAGAGCTTTGGACGCAAACATGGTCTGGGTTATCTTGATGTATACAGAAACGAAACCATGACACCAATAGTTAAGATAGAGGTTGACTATAAGAATAAGGTAGAGTACGGCGAAAAGGTTATTGTTGAAACAACATATCATAATACAGAAACCGCCAAGATAGAACTGTCTTATGTAATAAGACGATCATCTGACAATAAAATAGCTGCAACAGGACGCAGTGTTCAGGTTTTTGTAAACCTTAATCACGAACTTCTACTCTATCCACCACAATTCTATCTTGATTGGAAGAAGAGCGTGGGATTAATTGATTAACAAATTACTAAGGAGATACCTAAAGATAAAAACAGACAGATGAGTTACGTTTACCTGGAGTCAGATAATATAATTTCTTCGTTAGGATTCACAACCAACGAGAATATTGATAAACTTTCTAAAGCAGAGGGAGGCATAACGCTGCTTGATGATAAAGAACTCTTTACCGAGAGGTTTCCGGTATCAATGATAAACCGCAATACACTCTTAAAAAGGATTGAAAATACTAATCTATCTGATGAGTATACACTACTTGAAAAGATAATTATTCTATCAGTTAAGGATGCTCTTAAAAACTCAGCAGCAGATATATCATCAGAAAAAACAGCAATTGTATTATCTACAACAAAAGGTAATATAGATCTGCTGGATAAAAGTATATCAGATAAATACCCAAAAGATAGAGTACTACTATGGTCGCTTGCAGAAACGATAGCTAAATATTTCAATAACCCTAATAAACCTGTTGTGGTATCAAACGCATGTATATCAGGAGTTATGGCTATTAATATTGGAGCCGATCTTATAAATACAGAACAGTACAATAATGCTGTAATTATAGGAGCCGACATTGTATCAAAATTTGTGGTAAGCGGATTTCAATCATTTAAATCTGTAAGCCAGGAACCATGCAAACCTTTTGATTCAGAAAGAGTAGGGCTTACACTTGGCGAGGCATGCGGAACTCTTATACTAACAAACAAACCATCTGATAATAACTGCAATATTGTTTATGCAGGAGGAGCAACAGCAAACGATGCTAACCATATATCAGGTCCGTCAAGAACAGGTGAGGGCTCTTTTATTGCAATAAACAAAGCCATTAAAGAGAGTGGTATTAATGCTGGTGAGATAGATTACATATCGGCTCACGGAACAGCAACACCATATAACGACGAGATGGAATCTATAGCAATAAGCAGGGTTGAGATGGAGAGCGTTCCGGTAAACAGTCTTAAAGGATACTGGGGACACACACTTGGTGCTGCCGGACTAATAGAGACTATTGCTATGGCTCATACAATGCGTAATAATATACTATTTAAAACACTTGGGTACTCAACACATGGTGTATCTAAAAACATTAATGTTATTACTGAAACAGGAAATAGCGAGGTTAAAAATGCTCTGAAAATGGCATCTGGATTTGGCGGGTGTAATGCAGCACTAATTTTAAAGAAGCTAGATAAATAGTATTAAAGCAACAGAAATAGTAAGATAATGAAGAACTATATATCATCATATTGCAAGATAAAGAACGGAACAGTTATTGTTAACAACAATGAGGTGTTCAGATCAGAAGCTAATGATCTTAAATCTGTTGTTAAAGAGATATATCGTAGTATAAAACCCGGTTATGCAAAGTTCTTTAAGATGGACGATATTAGCAAACTAGGATTTATTGCAGCAGAACTAATGCTTAAAGATACCAATCTTAAAAACAGGTACAACGATAGCGAAATTGGTATTGTTCTATCAAACTCTAGCTCAACAATTGTTACCGATAGCGAATTTCAGGATACAATACAAGATAACAACAACTACTTTCCCAGTCCGGCAATATTTGTATACACCCTGCCAAACATAATGATTGGCGAAATATCTATACGTCACAAGTTTCAGGGCGAAAATGCTTTCTTCTTAAATGAGAAATTTGATAGTATATTTATAAGCAATTATGTAAATTCGCTTATTAATAACGGAAAGATAAAAGCTTGTTTAACAGGATGGGTAGAGTATTCAGAAAACGGCTACGAAGCCCTTATATATCTTGTAGAGCAAGATGGCAACACTGAACACACTGAAGAAAATATAAACATTATTTATAATAAATAGGAGAACAGAAAATGCAGGAATTGATGGAAAAACTAAAGGTTCAGATCATTGAACAACTGAACCTGGAGGATATGGAGCCTTCTGATATTGAAAATGAAGAGCCTCTTTTTGGCGATGGTCTAGGACTTGACTCTATTGATGCACTTGAACTTATTGTATTGCTAGAGAAAGAGTATGGTATTAAGGTTGAAGACCCTAAAGAGGGTAAGAAGATCTTTGAATCAGTAAAGACTCTTGCTGAATATATAGAATCGAGAAAAAATTAAATTTCTCTGTTTCCTGATACAGGTTACAGAGTACTTTATGTCTGTAACCTGTATTTTTTACAGAAATATTTTACAATTGCTGTCTGTTTTGATCTGCATAGCAGCATTATTATTGAAATATGTCAAGAAAAGTATATATAACAGGACTAGGTATTGTTTCATCAATAGGAATGAATATTGAAGAGACATTTGAGTCGTTACTTGCAAAAAAGAGCGGAATAAAGAAGCCTAAACACCTTACATCTGTTCACAAAAACGATTTTGTTCTAGGTGAGATTGATATCTCTATAGACGACCTGAAAAACAGATTAAATATCCCGGAAAACGAAGCGTATTCAAGAACAAGTATGCTTGGTATGCTTGCTGCACGCGAAGCAGTAAATAATGCTGGTATAGATAATATTAACGAATATAAAACCGGACTGCTTTCCGCAAGCACTGTTGGCGGAATGGACAGAAGTGAGTTATACTATCGTGATTTTTTAACAAACGATACTCACAACAAATATATTGATATACACCACTGTGGTGATAATACCGAGAAAATAGCCCGCGATTTAGGTATTAAAGATTTCACATCAACAATTAGTACAGCATGTTCTTCTTCTATTAACACTATAATGTTTGGTGCCAGACTAATTAAGATGGGAATACTAGACAGAGTTATTGCAGGTGGAGTAGATGCCCTGTCTAAATTTACTCTTAATGGTTTTAATACACTAATGATTCTTGATAAAGAGCACTGTCGTCCTTTTGATGAAACCAGAGTTGGATTAAACCTTGGCGAGGGTGCAGGTTTTGTTGTTATTGAGGCGGACGATATAGTAAACAAAAGCGGTAAGAAACCAATATGTGAGGTTTCAGGATATGCTAATGCAAACGATGCTTATCATCAAACAGCCTCGTCGCCAGATGGTAATGGTGCATTTATGGCAATGACAAATGCACTTAAAATTAGTGGTCTGTCAGCTAATGATATAGATTATGTTAATGTACATGGTACCGGAACAAATAATAACGACCTGTCAGAAGGTATAGCACTTAAGAGACTATTTGGCGATAATGTACCGCCATTTAGCTCAACAAAAGGATATACCGGACATACACTTGGTGCTGCTGGCGCAATAGAGACTATATTCTCTGCTTTGGCAATACAGAACCAGGTAACATATCCAAACCTCAACTTTAAAAATACAATTAACGATCTTGGAATATCTCCTCAAACTGAGGTAGATAAAAACAGCGAAGTTAAACATGTATTATCAAACTCTTTTGGTTTTGGAGGAAATAACTCAACAATTATTTTGTCAAAGATCAACAATAATTAAACGGAGCTATTACAATGGATATATATATAAATGGATTAGGAAATATATCACCTCAGAATACTATTAGTTCTGACAACTTTCTTACTGATATAAATGAGGTAAATGAGAAATATATGCAGGTTGTACAACCTGTTTACAAAGAATATATAAGCCCTAAAGCACTCCGCCGTATGAGTAAAATTGTGCGTATGGGAGTTGTATCTGCTCAAATAGCAATGAAAGAGGCAGGCATTGATATGCCCGATGCTATAAATACAGGTACAGGAATGGGATGTCAGGCAGATACAGAAAAGTTTCTGAAATCTATGCTAGACAATAATGAATCTATGCTAAATCCTTCGGCATTTATACAGAGTACACACAACACAATTGGTGGTAGCATTGCTCTTGGCCTTGGTTGCAACAACTACAACATGGCGTATGTACACCGTACATTCTCATATGAGAGTGCACTGCTTGACTCAATGATGCTTATTGAGGAGGGACAAGGTAATAATATTCTGGTTGGAGGATTTGATGAGATAACAGAAGAGAGTTATCAGATTAGAGCAAGAATAAATCTGTTTAAGAATAGTGCTTGTAACAATCTGAATGTTCTTAACGATAACCAACCGGGTGCTTTAGCCGGCGAAGGAGCTGTTTTCTCTGTTGTATCAAATGATAAAACAGAAAATAGTTACTGTAAAATTAAAGGCATAGACATGTTCTTTAACCCTGATAATCAAGAGGAGATAGATACAAGAATTAATGACTTTATAAGCAGATATAATTTATCTGCTAACGACATTGACCTTGTAATTGTTGGTAAAAATGGCGACAAAGAGTACGATGTTATATATGACAATGTATGCAATGCTGTTTTTCCTGAATCTGATATTGCAATATACAAAAACCTTTGTGGTGAGTTTGATACATCATCGGCATTTGCTGTTTGGGCAGGATCAAACATAATAAAAAGACAAGATATACCAGAGGTTATGCAACACTCAAAAAAGAGAGACGGGAAAATTAGAAACATACTAATATACAACCAACACAGGAATGTAAACCATTCGGTTATTTTACTATCTGAATGCTAAGATTTTATTCAACCATATTATTTGCCATTTTGGCTACAATAGCACTTATACTTGCAGATGTAAGTGCTATTGCATTTATTGCTTTGTACCTGATTGTATCTGTTATTGTGTTTTTAGGCGTAATAAAAATAGAGATGCAGTTCTTTGCAAAATCGTTATGCAGAGGCGATAAAACAAAGCAAGAGGTAGCTATTACGTTTGACGATGGTCCTCACAGAAACACACTTAAGGTTCTGGATATCTTAGATAAATATTCAGTAAAGGCTGGTTTCTTTATTATAGGTAAAAAAGCCAATGAAAACCCGGACATTGTAAAAGAGATAACTAATCGTGGTCATATTATTGGTAACCACTCATATTACCACAAAGGGGCTTTTGATATCCAATCAAGAAAAAAGATGGTTAATGAGCTAACCAAGGCTAACGAAACAATTAAATCTTTTACAGGAGAAGAGAACAAGTTATTTCGTCCGCCATATGGTATTACAAATCCCATTGTTGGTTACGCTATAAAAAAAATGGGATTGATATCTATTGGATGGTCAGTAAGATCGCTTGATACATCAATAAAAGACCCCGATAAAGTATGCAGAAGAGTATATAAGCGTGTAAAACCCGGTTCAGTTATTTTATTACACGATACAACAAAAGATATAGATGTTATACTTGAAAATATTATCAAGTACCTAATAAACAACAATTATAAAATTGTATCGCTAAAAAAGATATTCGGCACTAAATTTGACATTTAAAGAGAACAAGAAACTGACTATTGATGAAACGAGCATGAGAAAAAGTTTTCACACACACCAGGATGACTAAAAATGCGGAGTTCCATATGACAAATAGAAAACAATTATAAACATATGAAACATCCAT
>DKJY01000175.1 GCA_002454955.1 Bacteroidales bacterium UBA6680 | reverse complement strand
CTGAATCTATTAACGTAACAATATTCTGTGCTTTCATGACTTTTATTATTGTCTACGTAACAACAATATAGAGGTTACATACTTAACGGAAACAGAACAGTCCGTGAGCGTGTAAACCTATATTGAAACAATAGATTCCTAATAATATCCTTATCATCACATAATAAAGTATACTTGTATGAGTATAAAATGGATAAGATTCTATTGTCTATCCCTTTATAGTGTTATGATCTCCTAAGTTTCGATTTTAAATCTGTAATTTCTTGTATTAATTCTTTCTCTTTTCTGTGCCACTCTTCATTTGTCGACTGTAATTCCTCCATATTTTGTCTCATCTCCTCTTCTTGACTAGCTAGTTCTTCAGCTTGCGATTTAGATTTTTCCAGAAGGAATGATGTTTTAATGGCAATTTGCGTTGAGGTCAATGTTGAGGCAATATTTTCGGCGACTTTTTTAAGGAATTCAATCTTATACTGATCAATTTTTTTGAAAGAGGCTAATTCAATTATACCCATAATATTATTATCAGATAACATAGGAATTAGGATGAGATTATTCGGATTTGCACCTCCTAATCCAGATGTTACTGTTATATAATTATCAGGAATATCTGTCATATATATTATTTCTTTCTCTATTGCACAGGTTCCAACCAATCCTTCGCCAATTTTTACAGATTTGTTTAGGTATTTTTTTCTGTCATATGCATACGACGCAGAGAGGTTTAGACTGTTATTATTGTCTTGATCAATAATAAATAATCCACCTTGATTAAATTCAGAATAGTTTATTATTTCTCTTAATACATCGTTTGTTAATGTAGTTATATTTTGTTGATTTTTCCTAAGTATGTCTGCAATGTTAGATAAACCTGTCATTACCCAATTTCTATGCTCTTCTTCTAGTGCTCTATTTTTTTCCTTTTCTTTAGCTTTTATCAGACTGTTACGCATTTCAATTAAAGAAATTCCAAGTATATCATCATCTGATGCTTTCTTGAAGTTAGATTTGAATATACCTTTACCTATATTGCTAGCAAAATCTGATGTCTGTCGTAGATTGTCTATAAGGTTATTGAGCGAATCAGATATTTGTTTTAACTCATCGTCAGTATTATGCTCAATATTATCTAGTTTACCAAGAGCCATACTATCGGTGGCGGTTATTATTCTCTTTATTGGTCTAACAATAGATCTTTTAATATTTATACTTATTACTACAATTACTACAATTAGAATAATACCTGTAATCAGCAACTTCCGGTTTGTTTTATCTGCACTGTCATCTATCACACCATCAATATTTGATTCAATTTTGGTAAATGTATCAAGATATGTTCCTGTACCTATCCAATATTCAGTGTTAGGAATCATTTCGCAGTACAGTAACTTTTTAACCTTATCTGCACCTGGTCTTTTATAATACCCATATGAAAAGCCTCCACCATCTCTGGCTATGTCATATAGTTTAGAGTTTGGAAGAACTCTACCTTCAAAATTCTTATTTTCACTTATATATATACATGTATTTTCTTTATAGATATAATAGTATCCTGAATTATCAAATTCAAACCGGAGATCATCCAGATAAGCACTAAAATATTTATAGGCAGAGTCCTGTGAGATAATATTGTTAATAGATAATCCTTTTGAGATAGTTTTACTAATGAGGTTTGTTGCAGTTTTTATCTTTACTCTTTCAGTTGAATCAAGAACCGATGATATTTCATCAATTGTTATACTTCTTAGCTCCCTGTTACCAAGGAACGATTGTAATACAGATATTGAAATAGCTGCAATTATTACACCCATTAATAGGTTGTTTTTTTGCGCAATCTTTAGCTTTCTGCCAAATGTTTGCAGATAGTTCTGTTGTTTCATGGTGTGTTTCATTTGTTACTAAAATAGTAAAAGAAAAATTTAAAAGGTCAATTATTGTGTCATAATTGGGTTCTGATTTCTTTTAAAAGAACCTTCTCCTGATATTATATTATTTATTTATAGTAATTTGAATGAATATATTATTGTTTGATAAATTTTAGAGAATAAACTACCAAATGATAAAATGATATTTCACTTTGTTATACATGTTTAAATTGAAATAAGGGAGTACACTGTGTTACGAATGGTGTTAAATCAGTCATTATCTGTTCATAAATTATAAATGGTATCCTAGATTATTCGGAATGATGTAAACTAAATAGTAACAATTAACCTAATAACTTCGTATAAATATCAGTAAAAAAACCTTAGAACAATGATTACCAATTATACGTATATATTTGTTACCGTATTAAAATATATTTTCAGAAATATTTTGTTTGCAATTTTTTGTACATCTATCTGTTATGGGCAATCTGTTGATAAAGATAAAAGTTTCTACGATTCTGAGGAATTGGTAAATGGAATAGGTTATCAAGCAGTGCTCAGAGATAGTGATGGTAAAATCCTGCAAAATAAAACAGTATATGTAGAACTAAAGCTTTATTCAGGAGAGGTTAGTAGTACTCCAATATATAGTGAGGTTCACAGAGTTGAAACAGATATGTTTGGAATTATAAATATAATGTTTGGATTAGGAGATAGTTCTGATGATTTTTTTAAAATTGATTGGCGTACAGGACCATTCTATCTTGAAGTTGATATTGAAGGTGATCTTTTTGAGAAGGTTAAGCTTAAGACTGTTCCTACAGCAATGTATGCTAAAAACACATATACTTTTATTACAGGAGATTACAATAAATTATCTAATGAACCAAGTCAGAATGCATTTGTAGATACGACAGATTTAAAAAAGCTTAAAGGCTTTATACCATCATATGAGAATCTGCCTGCTTCATCGTTTAAAGGGCGGATAGTTTATAATAAGTCAGATAGTTTGCTTTATACATACGACGGGGTAACATGGAATAAATTGGGTGGTGATATAACACCTCCACAAAATCTTTCTGAAATATTATCAATAAATAATAGTGCATCTGGAAGATTAATAACTAATCTGACTGATCCGATAGATGATAATGATATTGCAACAAAGAAATATGTTGATACCCAAGTCTCCTTTGGAAGTGGAAAGAAATATTCAGGAACATCTCCTCCTGAGGATCCTACATTAGGTGATATCTACTATAATACAGATGATAAACTACTTTATTATTTTGTTAATCCGGAATGGCTTGTTGTTGGTTCTGGAGGTGTTCTGTTAAGTGAGATGTTAGGAGGATCTGAGAGTGCTGGAAATAAACTAATAAAAGATCTTGGAGAACCTCTGGGTGATCAGGATCTTGTAAATAAATTTTATGTTGACAAGAGTGTTGAGGTAAGCTCAAACTCAATGCCAGCATATGAAACTCATCCAAATTCTCCAATCTCAGGAAGTATATATTATAATACCTTAGATAAGGTACATTATTATTATAATGGAACCACCTGGATGCGTGTTGGAGGAGAAACTCCTGACCTAAAATCAATACTGGTGTCAGATAACGATGCAGGAGGAAATCAGATAAAAGATTTAGCAATACCTGCTAATAATAATGATATAGCTAATGCAAAATATCTATTAGGTAGAGTAGATAATATTGGAGGAGCTACTCAAACAGGTATTACAAGTCCTGAATCAGGTAATTTGGGTGATATTTATTATGATATAGATGAAAAGGTTGTTAAATACTGTTCGAGTTCTGGAACCCCAGGAACGTGGCTCCCTATAGTCCCTGTGAATAAAACATTTTCAGAGATTTTGACGATAAACAATAGTGCAGGAGGTAACGTAATAAAAAATATACCTACGCCTTCAGATAATACTCAAATAGCAAATAAAGCATACGTAGATGATAGAACAAAAAGTGTGGGAAGTATAGTCTACTCTTCTCAGTTGCCACCACCTGAAGCTACAAAAGGCCAAGTATATCTTGATACAGATGATGGGAACCTGTATTATTATAATGGAACAATCTGGAAGCCTGTTATAGATGCAGGAGTAACCTCTCTTTCTGGATTATTATCAGAAGGTAATGATGCCTCAGGAGTAATAATATCAGAGTTAGCTGATCCAGAAAGTGATTCTGATGCTGCTACTATGAGCTTTACAATATCAGTACTTACAGGTGAATACTCTGAGGAAAAACAATTGATGTTTACAATTGGTTATGATGGTAGTTGGGATTCAGAAGTTATACCATTGTGGAGAACTCCTACAGGAAAACTCATAGATATATTAGAAGTTAGCACATATACTGTTGGAGATAATACTCCCGAATTGAAGTATAAGCTGGAATTAAGAAAAGAGTCAGGTTTATTAGAAACAGGAAAAGATCTTTTTCCTTATTCTACTGCAATAGAGTCTGGTGATGAGAAAACATCCTTCATTGGTGGAACAAATATATCAGGAATGAATCATATTGTACTTATAACCCCAAATAATGGTGCCTTACAATCGGGCTTTGTAAATTCAATCACATTAGTAATTATTTATAAAGAGAAGTACTAGATAATTAAGATGACAAAGATTATGAACTATTTTAATAATATAAAGATACTTATAAGTATATTCTTAATGTTTAACACACATGTATTTACATACGGTGGTATAGATTATATGAATATAAGTTCTTCAGTTTCCATGAAAACACCACCAGCACCAAATGAATTTGTTTTCACATTAGAAGTTAAGACTTATTATAGTTTTGATGTGAGATCGTTCTTGATAAATAATGGTTGGGATGGAATTTCCCCTGTAAAAATAATTATTCCTGTTGGGACAGTTATAGGCTCTAATTCAACGGGAATTCCATCATTAAATATCAGGGATATACGTTTCCCAGAGAAAGTAATAATTGTTAACAACGGAGAGATAATTGGTAAAGGGGGAAATGGAGCTCATTCAAATTGTGGTGATTACAACTACGGAAATTCCCATTCTCACGGATATTCAGGAGGCCCAGCTGTGCAGATGAGCGGTGATGGGACAATAATAATTGATAACCATGGATTGATAGCTGGCGGAGGCGGAGGCGGTGGCGGTGGTAGTCTTGGGAAATATGCAAGTGCTGGTGCCGGTGGTGGTGGTGCAGGAGTTCCTGCCGGAACAAGAGGTGATGTAGGAAAGAGTCCGCTATATGGTGGGTATAAATTAGCAGGTAATGGAACAAAATATACTGGTGGTAGAGGTGGAAACCCAACATATTGCTATAAATATGGATGGGCAGGAAGTGGAGGATGTGGTGGTAGTTTAGGAAGTGCAGGATGTAATTCAACTGGTAGAGGAGGTGGTGCTGGAAAAGCAATAGTTAAAGCTGATGCAACAATCCTTTCATGGATTAATGTTGGTAATGTTGCAGGATATAGTCCAGCTACTCCGGTAATTTCTTCAATGAGTTTTGAACCGTCAGGACCTATTACCGGAGAACCAGTTACTATAAAATGGAGTTCTAACGGAGCTTCAAATATGTTGTTATATATTAATGATGAAATTGTACCAGTTAATGTAACAGGAAAAGATAGTTATGAGCATACTTTTTCAAAATCTGGAATTAATTCAGTAAGATTGGTTGCAAAATCTTCTTCAAATGTATCGTCAGAAAGAACATTAGATATACTTACGGCACATGCTCCAGCAAAGGTACAGGATATATCTGTTACTCCATTTGTCGTTGGATCCGGCGATGATGCAAAGGTTACTTGGAGTGTTGAAGGTGCAGATAAGATAGAAATTTACAGTCAGGATGACTCAAATTATAATCCAGCCATTGAAGTTACTAATGTTGACTCCTATGATATTACTCCGCCTACAACAACAGGAGTTTATGCATATATAATTAAAGCCACAAATCCAGATGGAGAGATAACCGAAAAAACTTTCTATATAAATGTAAAACCATTTTATATGATACCATATTCTCTGCGAATAGACAATAGCAAGAGAACAACAGAGCAGTTAAGATATCTTAAATACACACCAAAAGAAAATGGTAATAGAAAGAAGTGGACATTAAGTTTTTGGATAAAATTACTAAAGAAGGATAAACCAATGATTCTGTTCTCATGTGCAATATCAGATTCAGAATCTCTTTATATATATATTGATCCAGAGGGAAATATCTATATTGTAGATCAAGAGAAAGCAAAAGGACGACCAACAAATCTAGGAGATACTAATCTTTTTACAAAGTTAAATGAATGGCAGCATATAGTTATTGTATATGATTCTGATAAGGCAAACGAAAACGATAGGTTGAAATACTATATTAATAGTACTATACCTGCACCAATGAATATTTTAAATGATTATCCTTCGCAAAATGAAGAATCAAACTTTAATACAGCAATGAGTCATAGTATTGGAGTGGTATTAACTAATATAGGAGTATACCCTATGGGAAAAAATCAAAGTGATTATTATATGTCTGAGGTTCATTTTATTGATGGCCTTGTTGTACAGCCAGCACTGTTTGCTTCTAATCAGGACGGTAAATGGATGCCAAAGAGATATGATGGATCATATGGAGCTAATGGATACTACTTAACATTTTCTAATCAGATGAATATTGGGAATGATATTTCAGGAGGAATGAATGATTGGGTGGCTATTGGAGATTGGGAGAAGGATGGAGAGAAGTATATAGACCAGATGTTGGATAGCCCTTCGAGAAATTTTCCAGTAATAGATTATAATAACACATATCTTGAACTGAACCTTAGTAAAGGTAACTTAAGGTATACATCTGATATTGTAACAGGGAGTGGTAGGATAAGTGCAACATTAAATGATAAGGTTTATTGGGAGTATAAGACTAATGTAGATGCAAGTGATAGCAGAAGGTTTTATCAAGGAGTAGGTTCTGTTAATATGCAACTTAGTTACAATTATCCCGGATCAGTTAATACCAGTGGGGCTTTTGATAACTATCAATATTATCATTATAATATAGGTAATAGCGAAGTTATATTACAGGTTGCAGGAGAAGGAAATAAATTCGTAGCTAACGATATTGGAAGAGTAGCATTTTGTGCCGAGAATAATAAATTATGGTTTGGTAAAAATGATACCTGGCTTAATAATGGGAACCCTCAGGATAACCTCGAACCATCCATGATGTTAATTGATGCAATCTACTATTCTGTTATAGGTTCTAAGAGTGGGGTTGTTAATGGAAATATAGATGTTGAGGTAAACTATGGTCAGGGTGGACAAGGAGGTCTTAACGATTATGTGTTTAATCCGGATCTTATAAACTGGAGTACACCATTACCAGGAATGATACCTGATGCTAGATTTGTTTATCCCCCACCAAATGGATACTCTACTATTGCAGGTAATATATCTTTGGCTAAAATAGAATCCTTTACAATTAGCCATGAAAAGATTGAACCATCAGGAACAATAGAATTAAAATGGAGTGTTTCAGATTCTGAGAAGGAAGAGATATGGCTAGATGGTTCGCTTTTACAAAATGTTACAGGGATTACTACATTAAGTAGATCAGCGCCATCAGAAACAGGCGTATATACTTATACTTTAAAAAGCTATACTTCAGAAGGGAATGTAACACAAAAATCATTACCACTTACAGTTTCTGATGATCTTGTTATTCAGGATATAAATATAAATAATGGAATTACTGAATCCTCATCATCTCACCCACTTGAAGCTATACCTATAGGTTTGTTACCTACCAATGCAAGAATAATCCATAATTGGATAGTAAATGACGGAATATCAGAGGAATCCATGATTCTTGTTAATATACCATTTGATGGAGGAACATTTAAAGACTACTCTGATAACAACTATATGGGAGCAACAGGTCAGTCTGATGGACCAAATTATGTAACTGAATCATATAAAAAGGGAGGAGTTGATTTTAATGGAATTGATGATTTTATAGAGTTTCCTCTGCCTATGGGTGCATATTTTAATAAGAATTATACATTAAGTATATGGTTTAAACCTAATGGTCAGCAAAATGAATCAACACTTCTGAATATACGTAATTTTAAAAATGATAATAGTTCAGGAGATATAAGATCAGGACAATTACTGCTTACTACTGATAACAAGTTTAAGTTTATGTGTAAAGGATCAACAGATGTTTCTGTAATAACTAAGACATCCACTTCTGTTTTTAATCATGCAGGATGGAATCATGTAGCTGTAACAAAATCTGGCAGCAATTATAAAGTGTATTTGAATGGGGAAGAACTTACAGAGTTAAGAACAACTGTATCTGGATCAACAATGATATCTGATTATAATATAATGTTGGGAAAACATAAATATGTTGAATCAGGAAATATTGTTGAGACATATTATAAAGGAGAAATAGATGAATTCTTGATACTAAAAAGAAGTATTACTCCTGAACAGATTAAATCTATATATAATAATGGGCTAAAGATTATTCAACCGTCAGAAATAAATGGAGGTGAGAAATGGTCTGTAAAAGTGATTGCTACAGATAATAACGATTTTACAGCTGTTAAGAGCAGTAAAGTTGTAACTATTGAAGAGGGAAATTCAAGAAGGATAATTATTGTTGGGAAGTAATGTATTTGAAAAGGAGTTCTGATTATGGTAGTATTTGATATAAAAACAAAGCTGATCTTAATAATATATATTATGAGTATGTTAATGCTTTCTGATATATATTGCCAGACTAACAATAATAAATTGAATATAGTAAGTGGTTTGGAATCAATATTCTCATATCAAGCTGTTTTGAGAGATAAAAATGGTATGGTATTGGCAAATACAGATGTTCAAATCACAATATCAATACATCAGAAAACTGATGATGGAGTTATTCTTTTTAAAGAAAACCATAGTGTTGTAACAAACAAATTTGGATTAATAGATATTCATATTGGAGAAGGAAATACAGAAAACAACATCAATAGTATTGATTGGTCTGAGGGACCCTATTTTATTAGAGTTGAACTCAATGGAAAACTATTAGGAATAACCAAGATAATGGCAGTTCCTATGGCCGTTTATGCAGGTATTACAAAAAAGTTTATTAAAGGAGATTATAATAACTTGATAAATAAGCTTGATACAAAGAAGATGATAACAGAGAAAGAGGTATATAATATGATGTCTATGATACCTGTTTCAGAAAAACATCCTGAAGGATCTCTAGAAGGACAAGTGTATTATAATGCTAAAACGAATACGGTATTTTCGTTTGACGGATCAATCTGGAAACCAATTGAGGCAAGTAGTGGTGGTATATTCAGTAAGTTGTTTAGTGATCTTCTGGCAGAGAGTTCAAATGCGGGAGGCAATAAAGTGTCAGACCTGAAAGACCCAGAGGATGATCAGGATGCTACTACAAAAAAATATGTTGATGATAAGATAGCTTTCTCCTCAAGTGCTACATATATATCTAATACAGAGCCAGAATCACCAACATTAGGGTTTGTTTATATGAATAATATTGATAAAAAGCTTTATTACTGGAATGGAACAAGCTGGATTCCTGTAGGAATGAATGGTCAACTATTTTGGAATATGTTGGTAATAAATTCAAGTGCAGGGGGGCATTTTATACGTGATCTTGTTGATCCGGTAGATGAAAAAGATGTTGCAAATAAAAGGTATACGGACAATGCTATATCAGGAATTGATAATAGTACACCTACAGGAGATGCTCTACCTGCTAATTCTGGTATAGGTGATATATTTTATAAGACAACAGAGAAGTTATTGTATTATTTTGATGGTATTAATTGGATAAAGATGGGAGGCAATACAACTCTTTTAAGTACTCTGTTATCAGAAAATTCAAGTGCTGATAATAATAGAATCTCAAATATTGGTGCACATACGGATCAATTAGATGCAGTTAGAAAAATAGATGTCGATAATAGAATATCATCAGCATCACAATCAATATTAATATCTTCTGATGTACCTACAGATCCTCTTTTAGGTGAAATCTATTTTAATACTACAGATAAAGGGTTATATTATTACAATGGAAATGATTGGGTGAAATTGAATTCTGAATCACTTTATTTGAGTAAGATGTTAGATTCAGATAATAGTGCAGGATTAAATAAGATAAGTTCACTTGGTAATCCTGTTAATGATTCCGATGCTGCAAATAAAAAGTATGTTGAAACAAAGATTAATAGTGTAACTCCAACAACTACTTCAGGTACAAACTTACCAGAAAATGGAGAAAGTGGAGAGTTGTTTTTTAACACAACAGAAAATAAACTGTACTACTATAATTCAAACGAATGGTTACCTGTTGATTCAAATAGTTCTCAGCTTCTTAGTACAATATTAAAAAGTAATAATAGTGCAGGTGGTACACGAATAATAAATGTTGGTGATCCTGTTGATAATCAAGATGCAATGACAAAAGGATATGTTGATGCTTTAAAGAGTGGAACACAGGTATTTTTTAAGGAAAAAACATTTACAATTGGTTTTGATGGAAATTGGAATAATGAAATGGTTCCACTTTGGAGAACACCAGCAGATAAAACTATATCAATTACGGAGGTAAAAGCGTATGCAGTAGGTTCTGCAAATGCTCAACTAAAGTTTAACCTTGAGGTTAGACCAGTAGATAAGCTTAGTAATTCCGGAACAGTTATGTTTAGTAATAAACTGGCAAATTCAGAAGGAAATAAAATTAGGAGTTTTCAATCTGGATCAAATATTAATATAACGGCTAAATCACATATTGTACTTACTACCACAACTGATGTTAATTTAGTAGGGTCAGTGAATTCATTAAAGGTAACTGTGTATTATCAAGAGTAATAACGTAATATTTCTATTATGAATGCTATATTCTCATATATTCCTATAAATAAATTCAGATTTATAATATTGTTTGTTTTTATTGCCTTAACTAATACTCTGTATTCACAGAGAGAGAATAATACAGGACTTGAGAATTATTTCTCTTATCAAGCAATTTTAAGAGATAAGGATGGTTTTGTTGTTGCAAATAAAGATATAAAGGTTGATGTATATATATATCATAAAACAGAAGGAAGTGTACCTGTCTATAAAGAGAACCATAGTATTGTTACAAATGCGTACGGATTAATTGATATTGAGATAGGAAAGGGTAATGGTGAAGGAAAACTGAACGACATTGATTGGAGTGATGGTCCATACTTTTTAGAAATAATAGTAGATGGCGGTGTTTTAGGATTTAATAAGATATTATCAGTACCTATTGCTAACTATGCTGGCGTTGCTAAAACCTTTTTACAAGGAGATTATTATGCGCTTGATAATATACCTGATCTTAAGAGTTTTATTACAAAAGCAAATATAACAGAGATGATTGGAGGAATTCCAACTAGTACATATGCTCCTATTGATGCAAAAATTGGGCAGATTTACTATAACTCAATAGACAATAAGGTATATTCATTTAATGGAACAGGATGGAAAATATTAGCAGCTGGAGATAACGAACTTTTTGGTACTATATTTAGTGATATGTTGAATAATGATAATAGTGCAGGAGGTTATAAAATTACTAATATTGGTACACCTGTGGATAATCAGGATGCTGTAAACAAAGATTATGTTGATACCAAGATCAAGTTTTCTGGTAGTGCAACATTTTCAGCAGATAAACATCCATTAAATCCAACACTGGGATATGTATATATGAATACGACTGATAACAGGTTATACTATTGGAATGGGCAAGAGTGGTTACCAATTGGAGCCAGTGCAGTATCGCTTGAATCTATGTTGACAACGAATCCGAGTGCAGGAAGAAAAAACATAACTGATGTTAAAGACCCTGTTGAAGATTTTGATGGTGCAACAAAGTTATATGTGGACAAAAAGATAAGAGAACATATAGGAAGTGTAGGATCTGGATCGACATTACCATCATCAGGGAAGCATGGTGAGATCTTTCTTAATCTGTCAGATAATCTTTTGTATCATTATAATGGAGCGCAATGGGTATCTATAAACATCAGCTCTAATACATTAAAGAATATACTTGATAATAACCCAGCGGCAGGGTCGCAAACAATTACAAATTTAGGAAAGCCAACCTCAAATAATGACGCTGTTACAAAGATATATATTGATAATAAAGTTGAGGAACGTAAAAAAGATATATTTGTGGGAACAAACCCTTCGTCAGAAACTTCAGGTGAGATATATTTTAATACGAGTGATGCAATGTTGTACTATTTTAATGGTTTAAATTGGCTACCGTTAAAATCTAACACTATTCAACTACAAGAGATATTAGAAATCAATAACAGTGCTGGTGAAAACACAATTGTCAATTTAGGAGAGCCAACTGAAGACAACGATGCTGCTACTAAAAAATTTGTTGATGGTAAGGTTGTTGAAGCATCGGGAGCAATACAAACAGGAAGTACGGTTCCGCTAACAGGATTACCAGGTTCTATGTTCTATCATTTGGGTGAAGATAAACTCTACTACCGTAATAATTCATCATGGCAACCAATTCAACCTAATAGTGCTAAAACTTTAGGAAATACATTGAAACTTAATAATAGTGCTGGCTACAATAAAATTATAAATGTACCAGATGTTACCTCTGTGAGTCAATCATCAGATGTAGTAAATAGGAAATATGTGATAGAACAACTTTCGCCGCCAGTAGGTAATCCTATTGTAAAGCAGCACTCGTTTACAATATCTTTTGATGGAAATTGGAACAGAGAAACAGTACCTTTGTGGCGTACCCCACGTGATAAAAGTATCTCTATAAAAGAGATTAGCATATATGCTATAGGAACACTTACTCCGTCGTTGAACTTTTCTATTGAAAAAAGACCATATAATATGTTAGGTCAATCAGGAACGTCTCTATTTAATGAGAAAAAAGCAATAATGTCAGGGACAGATATTATTGAATCCGAATTTGAGAATGGAGTTAACAATAATATCGCTCCAAAGACTCATATAGTGTTTGTTACACCTGATAATGCCAATGTCTCTGGACTTGTTGATTGCGTAACAGTAATTATTCTGTATACAGAGATATAGTATATTTCTATTAACATTCAGCTGTTTTTATGTTACACTAACATGGAACATGTTGATAAATTAACAAAAAAACCTCTTGGGTTTGATTGTTAACAAATGTAATTGTGTTGGGTAATAATTAGGATATATATTTATGCAGATAATTTTATAAATATATGTCGTATACTGTTATTTTATCATTGATTTTTGGGGTAATTTTAGCCATATTATCTATGATAGCATCAATAATATCTTTTATAGAGAGAGAACCATATGCTGGAAAAAAGTTATTACTGCTTGTTATTATTATAATGATAATTTACTGCATAATACCCTGTTATGTAATACCTGATCAGCATTATATAATAATCTCAATGATGGTTATACCAATTCTGTTACTGTTAGTGTTTGTAGTTCCTTTAAAACATAATGTTGATAGATCAGCTAATAGTATAACATGCCAGATTGACGAAAGAGATATAATGTTTTCAAGAAAAGAACTTAAAAAAGGTACCGAACAGTATAATAGTTACTATAGAAATAACGAAGATAAATTAAAAATGGATAATGTTTTCAGGGCACTACCTGGACTTATGAGTCCCGAAAGCAAATATTACGAAAAATTTGGATTTAACGCTTCAGAAGTTTTGTTTGATGTTATAAATATGCTTCATACAACAATAAAAGGAGAAGTCAAGAGAAAACAAGTGATTTATAGTAAACAAAGGTATACATCATTTATTAAAAACTGGACAAAACATCTAGGTGCACATTCTGTTGGGATAACCAAACTTGAAAAGTATCATTTGTATTCTGTTAAAGGCAGAGGGGACGAATATGGTGATCAGATAGAGAACAACCATAAGTATGCAATAGCATTTACAGTAGAGATGGATAAAACGATGTTGGATTCAGCACCTATGGTAACTGCTATTATGGAGACCTCAAAACAGTATCTTGAGGGAGCAAAGATAGCTACTCTTATAGCAAAGTGGATACGCGAAATGGGTTATGATGCAAGATCGCATATTGATGGTAACTATCAGTTAGTATGTCCTCTTGTGGCGCGAGATGCAGGACTTGGAGAGATTGGTAGAATGGGGCTTTTAATGACCCCGAAATTGGGACCTAGAGTTAGGTTGGCTGTTGTTACTACATCTATGCCGTTAGATATTGATAATCCTTATAGAGGAGATTCTGTAATTGATTTTTGTACAATATGCAAGAAGTGTGCAGACACATGTCCCGGAAATGCAATACAAAATAGTAATCGTGAGTTGATAAATGGAACATTGCGTTGGCAAATAAGTTCAGAGAAGTGTTTTACATACTGGTGTAAGGCAGGTACAGATTGTGGTAGATGTGTATCTGTATGTCCGTACTCACATCCAAATAATTTTATGCACAATATTATCAGGCGAGGAATTGATAATTCAAGGCTCTTTGCAAGAGTTGCACTAAAATTAGATGATATTTTATATGGCAGAAGACCTAAACCTAAGAAGCTTCCTGATTGGATAAATGATTAGCAATGATATTGCTAACTGTTATTTTATATTGTTATCTATTAATAACATAACAATAGGCTATATATTGATTCATATTTCACTATATTTTATACCTTTATACACTAAATGTAACATCAGCAAATTATAGAATCTACCGTTTAATATTCTTCTTGCCTATGTTTTAATATTTAACGGTTTATAAAGGAAAATTAATATGATTATCGACAAGGATAATGGGAGTAAATTAACCATAGATAGTTTTAAAGAGTTTGGGTACACACTGGGATTTAATGAGGATAAAGGTTTTGATAGTATTATAGATCAATCGCCAACAGCAATTATTGTTGCTACTGCACCTAAAGGAGAGGTTGTTTATATTAATGATGCAGTATGGGATTTCAGAGGAGAGACAGACGTTAAACTTACAGGAATAACAATTGAGGAGTATGTAAATTCATGGAAAGAGTTTTATCCGGATGGAAGGCAATACACAAGTGAAGAGATGCCATTGGCAAGATCGTTATTAATGGGAGAAGTTGTTTATGGTGAAGAGATTATAGTTGAACTGGATGATGGTACACGCAAATGGGCAATAGCATATTCTTCGCCAATACATAAAGATGATGAGATTGTTGCTGCGATTGTAATATTCTCAGATATCACTGAGATAATACAGCAGAAAACAAAATTACAGGAACTTAATGATTTAAAAAACAGATTATTTAAACTACTTGCACATGATCTTCGTAGCCCCTATAATGCGATAATTGGATTCTCAGAACTACTACTTAGTTCAGTTGAGAAAGGAGATTTGGACAACGTTAAAAGATATGCATTAATAATAAAGGAGAGTGCACAAAAAGCATTCCTTACAACAAATAATCTATTGGAATGGGTGTTGGCAAATTCTGATGCAATTACACCAAAGTTTGTAAGTAACAATATACCACTGTTTGTATCAGAGATAGTGGAAGAGGTCAAACTATTCTCAAATAAGAAAAATATAAATCTTGTAACAAAACATATAGTTGACACAGATATCTTTTTTGATAAAGATATGATTGGTAGTATTATAAGAAATCTACTAAACAATGCAATAAAGTTTAGCAATAAACATTCAGATGTGATATTAAGTGCAAAGAGAAAAGATAACGAAATCATATTCAGTATTATTGATAGTGGAGTAGGAATTTCTGATGAAAAGTTATTAACTCTGTTTACCTCAGAAAAAGTACCAAGCCAAAAAGGAACCGATGGAGAGAAAGGATCTGGTCTTGGATTATCTATATGTACAGAGTTGGTTAAGAAGCACTCAGGAGCAATATGGGCTGAGAGTACAATTAATGAAGGGAGTAAATTCTGCTTCTCAATACCAATATCATTAGATACTTAATTGAGTATTATCTGATCTTTTTTATTTGATGTTACAAAATGAACATATGCTGTTAAATACAATATATGCAATGACAACGGCAGTGTATTATGTTTACTTTTGCGGCTCAAATAAAACAAACTATCATGTCAAAAATATTTAAACCAAAACTCTTCTCTGTATTAAAAGAGGGAGTTAGCATTAGTTCAGTCAGAAAAGATATATTGGCGGGAATAATTGTTGGAATTGTAGCTCTGCCTTTAGCAATTGCATTTGCCGTTGCATCAGGTGTATCGCCAGAGAAAGGACTTATTACAGCTATTATTGCCGGATTTGTTATATCGTTTCTTGGGGGAAGTCGAGTACAGATAGGAGGCCCTACAGGAGCATTTATAATAATTGTGTTTGGAGTTCTTCAGGAATATGGCCTTGAAGGGCTAATGATATCAACAATCTTGGCAGGAGTGATGCTTATAGTATTTGGTCTGTTAAGAATGGGTTCTATATTAACATTTATACCGCAACCTCTTATTGTTGGATTTACCAGTGGTATTGCTCTTGTAATATTCTCAACTCAGATAAAGGATGCATTAGGATTGCAACTAAACGAAGTGCCATCAGACTTTGTTGACAAATGGTATACCTATCTGTCAAACCTTGACAAGATAAATCTGATATCAATTATTATTACAATATCAACAATACTAATTACAGTATATTCTGGTAAGCTTATTAAGAAGATTCCAGGTTCGTTTATAGCAATTGTTGTTATAACTGCTGTTACATCTCTGTTTGGATTGAATGTAAGTACTATTGAGTCTGTATTTGGAGCAATACCAACAAATTTCTCAATAGATATCCCCAGTGTTGATTTGGGTAATATAGGAATGTATGTAAAACCAGCATTTACAATTGCTATTTTAGGAGCTATAGAATCATTACTGTCGGCAGTTGTTGCAGATGGTATGATCAGTGGAAAACACAGATCAAATACTGAATTAATAGCTCAGGGTATTGCCAATATTGTAACACCCATTTTTGGAGGTATTCCGGCAACGGGGGCAATAGCCAGAACTGCCACAAATGTAAAGAATGGTGGACGAACACCTATTTCGGGTATTATGCATGCAGTTACATTACTGCTAATAATGTTCTTCTTTGGAAAGCTAGCTATGCTAATACCAATGCCTTGTCTGGCAGGAATACTTATAGTTGTTTCATACAATATGAGTGAGTGGCGAACATTTAAATCTATCTTAAAAGGATCTGCATATGATATTGTTGTATTGGTTACAACATTTTTACTTACTGTACTGGTAGATCTTTCATTGGCAATAGAGATAGGGATTGTATTATCAGCCATTTTGTTTATGTACAGAATGGCTAAGATAGGAAAGGTAATGCCTGTTGATACTGATACCGATTCAATTGATACCTATGGCAACCTACCAAAAGGAGTTGATATGTTTGAGATTAGTGGACCATTCTTTTTTGCTGCAGCAAAGCAATATCAGGAAGCTCTTGTAAATCTGAATATCAAATCTAAGGTTATAATTCTAAGAATGCGTCATGTACCTTTTATTGATAGTACAGGAATGCATAATTTTAAGGAGACACTTAAGTATTTTAAATCTAAAAATATTGAGATTGTCTTATCCGGGATAAATGATAATGTGATCTCTGAACTTAAAAAAAATAATATTGAAGAGTTTATTCCAGATATTAATATTATATCTACCTATAACCTTGCAGTTAAACGCGCTTCAGATATTGTTGATATTGAATAGTAAAAGAAGGAATGATTTACTGTATAAACAAAAAAGCTTCTGCGTTCGCAGAAGCTTTTTCTGTGGGCCCAGCTGGGCTCGAACCAGCGACCCCCTGATTATGAGTCAGGTGCTACTAACCAACTGAGCTATGGGCCCTGAACTAAGAAACAAACTTTAGAGTATTGTTCCCGTTTCGGAGTGCAATATTAGGGATTTTTTTTTAAACATCATACATTTTATATGAGATCTTATGAGCAATAACTAATAGAATTTGCCTATAGTTCTACAAACTAACGTTTTAATAAGTAAATAAAAATATTTTTAGGATACAATAATTAATGATTTACTATATAAACAAAAAAAGCTTCTGCATTTGCAAAAGCTTTTTTTGTGGGCCCAGCTGGGCTCGAACCAGCGACCCCCTGATTATGAGTCAGGTGCTACTAACCAACTGAGCTATGGGCCCTGAACTAAGAAACAATCTTTAAAGTATTGTTCCCGTTTCGGAGTGCAATATTAGGGATTTGTTTTTTATATTGCAAATAAATTTTTGAAAAAACGTTATGAACTCTAAGCTTCCGAAAGATGTTTTGAAAAATAAGAAAGCCTTTCTTTTTGATTTGGGAGGAGTTATCTATCATATAGATTTGTTAAGAACAATCAAAAAATTCAGAGAAATCTTTAGAGAAGATATCTTAATGAAAGGTGAAAATATTATTGAAGAACCTGTTTTTAGCGATTTTGAGAGGGGTAAGATATCAGAAAATAGATTCTTTGACGTTATTCATACTTATTGTAAACCTGAGGTAGAGCTAAAATCAGTTATATCTGCATGGAATGCAATGCTAATAAATATGCCTATAAGAAACCTTATTGCAATTAACCGATTAAGACAGACTCATAAGGTATTTATGTTAAGTAATACTAATAAGACGCATATAGACTATATTATCAGGCAGCTTAAGAATACAGGCATGTACAACCTGTTTTGCAAATGTTTTGATCATATATACTACTCATTTGAGATTGGTTGTGCAAAACCAGATAAAGAGTCATTTAATATTGTGCTTAAAGATAATGATCTTGAAGTAGTTGATGTGATATTTGTTGATGATAAAGATGAGAATACAAGAGCTGCAGAAAATATGGGGATATATTCATTTCTATTTAAAACAAATGGCGATCTTACAGCAATACTATAAAGAGAGATAACAAGTCTAAATATAGATAACATCTACCTTTATCTTTTTTCCGCAATAATTAAATTAATGTAAATCTGGTTTAAAAAGTAGCAATACTGTTATAGTTTTTGTAACTTATAAATAGCAGTGGTTTAGTACTTTGTTATTAGGAGTAAACTATTTGCATTTTGCGAACATAAAACTAGAACATTATGAATTTCGGAAAACTGAAGATATCATTATTATCAATATTATTATTTGTAATAATAAGTAGTATTTCAACAATAAGAAGTAAAGAGTCAAAACCCTTTTTCCTGAAATCATCCGTTTGGATGTCAAATAAAGCAACTATAAAGTATAGTCCATTTATTACAGCTATTGATGATCTTATCTCTGCAAATATAAATGGAAGTGTAAGTCAGGTCTCATTATCTTCAGATTTGCCAGTAACA
Organism: Bacteroidales bacterium UBA6680; assembly: GCA_002454955.1. GTDB lineage: Bacteria > Bacteroidota > Bacteroidia > Bacteroidales > UBA6680 > UBA6680. The sequence continues at coordinate 4,522 of DKJY01000175.1, read as the reverse complement.
GCAAAACCACTATCAACTGATAAGTTGATATATAACTGGCATGTTGATAAAAAATATGGAAATGGAGTTAACTTTTACGTTGATGGCAATATTACAACAAATAACTCAATATTATTAAATGATTCTATCTCACACTCAATAGTAAGATCCTATCTTGCAGAAATAGGTGGTAGTAATGATTTTCCGGGAGATTATAGAGACGGAATTGATGATGTTACATTGTGGAGTAAAGTTCTATCACATCAACAAATTAAAAGATTATATAGCAGAGATCTTAATATTATATCATCTAATGAAACAAAGCTTGATGAAAAATGGAAGGTTACTGTTACCCCAAATGATAATTCAGAGAGTAGTGTAATAGATATAATAGAGTATACTTCTCCTGAACTGACATCAGTAACAATTAATGAACAACCTGTTCTGGATAATGATGAGTTAAAAGCTATAGCTCATGATTTGAATCCGGAGAGCTCTAAACTTATTTGCGATTGGCAAAAAAGTGGTGATGGAGGAAATACATGGGAAAAGCCAAAAATATTTGATACACCTTTTGATGGAGGTGAATTAGCTTCAGGAGGTAAAGTAAAAGATTATATAGGGGGTAAGAATTTATTTGTACGTAGCGGGGTAAGCTATAAAGAGAATGAAGGATGTGATAACAAAGGAGCCTACTATTTTGATGGAACAGGAAGCTATGATAATGAATCAACCTACACAGGAGTGTTGGATTCAGAATCACATACCTGGTATATATCAACAACAGCATCTATCTCATGTTGGTTTAAAACAGGTACTTCCTCATATGCAACAATCTTTAGTCTAGCACATTCAGGAGTAAAGGATGAACTGTTATTGAGATTGCTTAATGGTAGTATATATTTTTATTCACATAAGTTAGCTGATAACTATAGTGTAATAAATACAGAAAAAACGTTTAATGACAATAATTGGCATCATGTGGTAGCTGTAATAAACGGAGGAAGAAAACATATGAGTATTTATGTTGATGGTCAGTTGCAAAAAGTGATACCGGCAATAGGAGACGAACAAGAGATAAATGATACTGAGCCACGTAAACTATTTATTGGGTTACGACCACATACCCCTGATCATGGAGCTTTTAATGGTTATATAGATGAATTTACAATATGGAGTGAAGCTCTTAGTGGAGAACAGATTACAAAATTATATAATAAAAATACCGATGTTTTGGAATCTGGTTTTACTAATACAGGCGAAAAATGGAAGGTTACTGTTACCCCAAATGATAATTTAAAGGATGGCATACCGGCAGAGAGTAGTGTAGTAGATATAATAGAGTATACACCTCCTGAACTGACATCAGTAACAATTAATAATCAACCTGTTTTGGAAGATGATGAGTTAAAAGCTATAGCTCATGATTTGAATCCGGAGAGTTCCAAACTTATTTGCGATTGGCAAAAAATTAATGATGGAGGAAATACATGGGAAAAGCCAAAAATATTTGATACACCTTTTGATGGAGGTGAATTAGCTTCAGGAGGTAAAGTAAAAGATTATATAGGGGGTAAGAATTTATTTGTACGTAGAGGGGTAAGCTATAAAGAGAATGAAGGATGTGATAACAAAGGAGCCTACTATTTTGATGGAACAGGAAGCTATGATAATGAATCAACCTACACAGGAGTGTTGGATTCAGAATCACGTACCTGGGATATATCAACAACAGCATCTATCTCATGTTGGTTTAAAACAGGTACTTCCGCTTATGCAACAATATTTAGTTTAGCACATTCTGGTGTAAAAGATGAACTATTATTGTGGATGGATAATGGAAAAATCTTTTTCTATTCCCATAAATTAGCCGGAAATTATAGTGTTATAATAACAGAAGCAGATACATTTAACGATAATAACTGGCATCATGTGGTAGCTGTAATAAACGGAGGAAGAAAACATATGAGTCTTTATGTTGATGGTCAGTTGCAAAAAGTGATACCGAAAATAGGAGACGAACAAGAGATAAATGATACTAAACCACGTAAACTATTTATTGGATTACGACCATATGCCCCTTATCATGGAGCTTTTAATGGTTATATAGATGAATTTACAATATGGAGCGAAGCTCTTAGCGGAGAACAGATTACAAAATTATATAATAAAAATACCGATGTTTTGGAGTCTGGGTTTACTAATACAGGCGAAAAGTGGAAGGTTACTGTTACCCCAAATGATAATTCAGAGGATGGTGCATCTGTTGAGAGCAGTATTGTTGATATTGTTTACTACCCTATATCTTGTGAAGGATATAAAGATATTGGACAAACACAAAATGGAGTATATACAATTGATCCTGATGGTAAAGTAGGAAGCACTGATCCGTTTGATGTATACTGTAACTTCGATAATGTTAATCTCTTATCAATATCAACATCCTCAGGTACAGCGCTTGAATCGTGTAGTGATCACAGAGCTCTATACCCTGATAATGCAGGAAAAGATGGGATTTATCTTATAGATACTGATGGATTAAATACGGGAAAAGAGCCTTTTATGGCTCACTGTGATATGACAACATCAGGAGGAGGATGGACAATGGTTTATAGGTTGGCCGGCGTAAGAGATAATAAAGAAAATCACCCAGACTGGTTATTTGAAGGGAAAGCTTGGACAGAAGGTAAAGGAGATGTAACAGATGAATTACGAGATCATGTATCGCCTGTGTGGCATAGTTTAAAAGGGATAAAAGAGTCTATGTTTATAAGAGACGAAGGAGTTGTGAACCCCCATGGAACAATGTACACAACACCTAAAGGTCTTCATAAAGTGTTTGATATGAAGGATTGTCACAATCCCAATATAACACTACATGAGACCTCCAATATTTCTGGTGGTAAATTATGCCATAGTGGTGATGCTTGGATTAATAAACTGGTAACAACTGTTCCAAAAAGTACTGTGCATGGAGCTGCTTTGAATAGATATCTTATGATTGGAGGGGAATATACACAATGTAACAAAAGAAATCGTCTGTTTTTTGGAGCAAGTGATGCAAACAGTTCATCGGCGCAAACAGCATATGCATTGGGGCATGAAGCTATGTATGACGAAAACACCTCTTATTGTAATAGTTGCTGTAAATCTTACCCTAATAATAAAAAAGGATCAGGAATAATTGGAGATCATAATCCATTTGCAAGTAATAGCTCGTTATGCAAACACCGTATGTACGTTCGAACTTCAGCAGTAAATATACCTGTAATAAATTCGTTTCTGTCAGATAGAGCAGAGTCATATATTGGAGGGAATATCAGTCTGAGTTGGGATGTATCAGATGCAGAGATACTAAAAATAAAGAGCAAAGATGATGAAAACTATAATACAGCAGTTGAGGTTACAGGAAGCAATAAAGAGATAATAGTTCCTGAAACAGAAGGAAGTTATACATACTCCTTAATAGCAATAAACTCTGAAGGAATAAGCATAGAGAAGAGTATTAAAATATCGGTATATGATGACTATAGAGTACCATATTCATTACGTTTTAACAAAACAGCAAAAACAGCACTGAAACAGTTATTCTCAAAAGTTGTCGATCCTGTATCATGGGCCTATAGTGCATGGGTAAAGAGAGTTAATACCGAGATGATCGTCTTATTGATGTCTGGAATATCAGAGTCTGCCGGGCACTGGATTGTAGTTAAATCAAATGGACAGATTCAGATGGGAGAAGGGCAGTATGGAGGAAGAATGGAGACAACAAATAGTGTTATTACAGATTATGATAAATGGTATCATATATTTATAAAGTTTAATAAAGGAGTTTCATTGTTAAATGACAGGTTAGAGATATATGTTGACGGATTACTAATTGATGATAAGAGCTCTTATACTGTTTTAGTAGATGGAAGTATTAACAAGAATATTAAATATCCATCAGAGAATTATAAAGGACATATAGATAAAGCCCTACATCACTCAATAGGCAGGAATGTTTTAGGAGATGGGGTATTAGATAAGGGTTCTAATGATTTTTATATAACAGAGATAAACTTTGTGTCAAGTAATGCCGGAAATATAAGCCATAATAACTTTGGAGAGTTTAAAGATGGTAAATGGATTCCAAAAAAACCTGAAATAGAGAATTATGGAGTTAATGGTTTCTATCTGAACTTCTCAGATCAAAAAAATCCGGGAAAAGATTTCTCAGGAAAAGGTAATGATTACACTCCTGTAAATTATGATAGTAGAAAGGATGGCGATAAATATATAGATCAAATGCTTGATAGCCCTACAAGAAACTTTGCAGTACTTAACCCATCAGATGATATAGGCAATGGTACAGATGTGAAGTTAAAAAATGGAAACCTTGAGTTCTCAGGAAGTGCAAAATTACATGAGTGGAGAAAATGGAGATCAACAAAGAGATATAATGATAGTAAATATTATTCAGAGATTAAAGTTACAGATTTGGGAACAGAAGATCTAACAGGTCAACGGTGGGGAGTTGAAGGCTATCTGTATGTACAATCAG
>DKJY01000051.1 GCA_002454955.1 Bacteroidales bacterium UBA6680 | reverse complement strand
AACCTATCTTTCATCTGTTTATAATTGTTTTTTATTTGCCAGATGGAACTCGCATTTATAATCATCTCCGTGTGTGTGAATGACTATTCTCATGCTTCGTATGATTATAAATGCGAGTTCCATCTGGCAAAAGAGAAACAATTATAAACAGATGAAAAAAACGAAGAACAAAAAGATAAATTACCTACTGATACCTGCTGTAGCTGGTATATGGGGGATAATTATCTATAAGATATTTTTCTCAATGGCATCTGATGGTTATGAGTTTGTTAATAAATCAGGCGGAGTAACAGGCGAGAGTGTTGAGTTACCGGAGCAACGTAAATACAGACTTAAGCTCAATTATACCGATCCGTTTATTAAAGGGGCTGCAATGCCTGAGCCGGAATATGGCAATAGTGGTGGCGATAACTACTACGGATACAATACAGATGTTGTGGTACAAAAACAGGATATTAAATGGCCTGAGATTAAGTACTACGGTTTGTCGAGTAATAAGAAGAAACGTGTGGGGTGGATAAGTATATCTGGCAAGTCGGTTCTTGTTCGCGATGGCGATGTATGTAACGATGTAATTGTAAAAAGAATTATGGGCGACTCGGTACTGCTTAGGTACAAAGGAGAGTACAGAACATTTAAGATGTAGTTCACCTTTCTGGATAAGAAAAATATTTTAGTAATGGGTAACAGAATCTTATTATAGTTAATTAAAAAAGATATTAAATAGGATACAGACATATGGGAAGAGTATATTTTGTGATATTAACAATACTGCTTACAGTTGTTGGTTCAAACGCCAGCGGACAGGATTATGATGAGGCAACAAGATCTGTAACGCTCAATTACAGAGACTCAACTATATATTTTGGAGTAATAAGAGAGGAGCCATATAAAACTGATAAGCCAAGATATGCTATTTACAGTAAGGGCAAGATACAGGAGGTTGACGCGATAATATCGGGATCTCCGCTGCATGGTGTTTATGAGGTGTTTGACTCGGAACGTAATATTATACGTAGAGGAGAGTACTACAGGGGTGTTAAGCATGGCAAATGGATTGAGTTTACTATAGACGGCCATATTAAAAATGAACAGAACTGGAAGCGTGGCGAGAGAGTTATTGAGAAGGTTAAGAAGAGAAAGAGTAAAAGAAAAAAGAGCAAAGAAGAGGATAAGATTGTTACTGAAAACGGACAGAAAGAGAAACGAGGATTCTTTAAACGAATAGGAGATATTTTTAAAGGGAAAGAGAAGAGTAGAGGTAATAAAAAAGATGATGTAACCAATGAGGAGGTATCTTCAGAACATAACAAACCTAAGTAAGAAGATAAGAGGAGGAGCACTCTCTTATGTAATACTTATGATTCTTATATTAAGTATTATGTTGTCTATGTACCTTCTGTACAGATACTACAAGGTTAAGGAGGTTGATATTGAGTATATTTCATTACGATTGCAACAGAACATAGAGTCTGGGATTAATCTTTTGGAGCATAATGTTGTTGATATCAGCAATAGTAACGCAGAGATAGCTCTGTTTCAGGAGGCTGTTGATAGTCTCAGATTCAATAAAAGGGAGTGGGGTGTTTTTGATCTGATTAATATTAGAGCTACACTAAAAGGCAAGCAGAGACAGAGATTGATGTTTTGTGGTGTAGATTATAAGGCAGAGGGGTTTCCGGCTTTATATCTTGCCGATAAAAACAGATATCTGTCGGTAAGTGGCAAATCGGGTATTATTGGTAACTGTGTGTTGCCCCGCATGGGAGTACGACGCGGATATGCAGAGGGTGTTGGTTTCTATGCCGACTCACTTGTGTACGGCACCGTTGGTGAATCAGAGAAGATATTGCCAAAACTAAATGATAGGTTTACAACTATTGGTGATAATAGTTATCAACAGTCAGACACACTTGTAGACTACTCATCGTTACCATTCGGAAAGATATTTTTTAACTCATTTAATAGTACAAGGGTTTCAATTGCGGGCAAAAAGATGTTCAGACCATCAGGTGTTAGGCTTAAAGGTAATATTGTGTTATGTGCAGATAGTTTGATTGTTATTGATAAAAGCATGATGCTTACAGATGTAATAGTGTCGGCACAAGAGATACATATAAAGAGCGGTTTTAAAGGGCGTGTACAACTATTTGCCACAAAGCGGATAGTTATAGATGGCGGAGTAACGTTAATGTATCCGTCAGCAATTGTACTTAGCAGTAAACACAAACCAGAGAAGCTTAAGCCAATGGTTACTATTGGTGGCAGATCGGCTGTTTATGGGGTTGTATCAGTAACCGATACAGATAAAAAGAGTAAAGAGATTATATATAAAGCAGATCCGGGTAGCTTTGTTTCAGGAGTGGTTTATGTTGATGGCGTTGCCTGTCAGCAAGGAACAATTCACGGAAGTATCTATACTGAGATGTTCAGATACAGATCGCGTATTGCCGAGTATGAGAATCATCTGTCGGGCATAGTTATTAACAACAGGATTGTTAAAAAGGGCTTTGCTGTTCCTGATATGTTTAATAGTAAAACCAATATAAAATGCATGTTTCGGGTGGAGTAAAGCTTAAAGGATCTACATTAATTGAGGTAATTGTTGCTATGACTATTCTTACACTTTTTTGGGCCATAGCAATGACTATTGTTGTTAAGATAGATTTTGAACTTAATGAGATACGACAGCAACGTGCAATCTATTTCCTTACAAAGGCTGTAAATGGCAATCAGGAAATAACCGATATACCAGAGGATTGGGATATTGTTGTTGATAAGGTTGACGATAAGGATGAATTAACTCTGGTTGAGTTCCTGATAAAGGATAGAAGAGGAAAGGTTGTTTACAGACTTAACAGGTGGGAGCGAACAGAGGATTATAATAAACGTATGGAGACTGATAGTTTTTTCAGATAGAGTTATGAACAGATCTGGTATAATATACAGGTTAAGAACAAAGGGATTAAAAGCTTTTACACTATCGGAGCTTGTAATTACCATGGTACTTATTGTAATAGTGGTATCATCAGCCATGGCTGCGTATAAGTATCTGTTCAGGTATACCACACAACGTAAACAGTCAGATATTGAGAATTACACACTATTTCAGAGTGTAATTAATAATGATATTAAACGCTCAGAACTGGTTCTGGCATTAGCATCTGATAGGTTTATAACGCGCAATTACGATATGTCAGAAACAGAGTATATTGTTGATATGAGTTACTGGATAAGAAAAACCAATGTAAGACAGGATACTTTTTTCTTTAATACAGATGGTTTTGTGTTTGAAACATTTTATAATTCAGATATAGTGCATACTATAGATCTTACTGCATGCAATGAGGATGTGATTATAAGATGGATAAAGCGTTATCCGGAACACTTTTACTGGACTAAACGGTGATAATAATATGAAGATTGATCTTAAAAATATAGAGTCTGCAGATAACAATAGACCACCAAAAGGGAATTCTGTTAATAGTGATGTTCCGTTCTGGAAGAGGGAGATTTCGTTAAAAAAATCGTTCCCGAACAAACGTAAAGCTGATATGTATGCAGAGTTTGCCATAATGATTGAGAATGGTGTTGATATTCTTACATCTGTAGATCTGTTATATAAGGAGGAGAAGAAGGCACAGGAGAAGCAGTTTTTCCTGAATGCAAAAGATAGACTTGTTATGGGAGATTCTTTCTCTGCTATTGTAAAAGATAAGTTCTCGTCATATGAGTATTATAGTATAAAGATGGGCGAGGAGAGTGGACGTCTGGCAGAGGTGTTTGGTATACTTGCTGAATTTTATGATCGAAAGGTAAAGCAGAGTCGTCAGCTTATAAGTGCTATAACATATCCAATAGTTGTATTATTAACAGCGGTTCTTGCAGTGTGGTTTATGTTATCGTTTATTGTGCCACTGTTTAGCGATGTATTTACCCGTTTTGGTTCGGAGTTACCGGCATTAACAGAGATGTTAATGGAGATGTCAGAGTTTATGAATCAATACAGCTCTGTAATATTTTTTGTTATTCTTGGTGTAGTTTTAACATTGTACAGGTTAAGAAAACGTACATTCATGCGCCGTTTATCAGGAAATTTGGTTATGCGCATCCCTTTTCTTCGCAACCTGTTTACAAGAATATATGTTGACAGACTGTTTCAGGCACTGTCGTTGTTGGTTAAGGCTAATGTGCCACTTGTAAGAGCAATTGAGCTATCAGGAAAGATGATAGGATTCTATCCGCTAGAGAGGATAATGGAGAGGATACATAAAGGGTTAATGGTAGGAGAGAATCTGTATGTTCTTATGGAACGCGAGAAGTTTTTTGATAGTAAATTAACTGTACTTATTAAGGTTGGCGAAGAGGTTAATCAGCTTGGTAATATGTTTGATAAGCTTCATAAACAGCTTTCAGAAGAGGTTGAACATAAGGCTTCGCAGATGGGTAGTATTGTAGAACCAATGCTTATTATTATTGTAGGCGGATTGGTTGGAACTATACTAATTGCAATGTATTTGCCAATGTTCCAGTTAGGGGGCAGCATAATGGGGCAGTAGAAGAGAGGAGAATAAATACCTATCTTTTTCCGGGACCGTATAGCATAATGCTGCTACTGTTTATATTCAGGTTTACCGGGAAGGTGGTTTTTATTGAGTCACCATCCAGATGAACAGGTTGTGGTGTTCCTGAGTTAATGATGAATTTTCTGCCTCGCAAAATTGTTATGTATCTTGATTTGTGCATGTTTTTTGTAAACATCTGTATGGCAAGTATTGGTGTTCTCCATACCGGAAATCTTTTAACAATAACAATGTCAATTAGACCATCTGATATGTCTGCCTGAGGCGATATATAGGCATTATTACCAAATTGCGATGAGTTGGCAAAGCTTATTGTAAAAGCCTCTGTTGTTATTGTGTTGTTGTTTTCGTCGGTTATGGTGTATTTTGCGGGCTTATAATTAAAGAACTCCTTTATTGTAACCTTTGCATAGTTTTTTAGTCCGCGTTGTCCAAATGTGTTAAAAATATCGGCTACATGTGCATCAAATCCGGTGCCAGATACATTCATAAAGAAGTTACCATTCAGCGATACTGTGTCGGCACTATATTTCTTGTAGCTATTAAATTGGAGCAGGTTCTTCTTAAGATTCATCTTTATGCCCATGTGGCGTGCAAGTCCGTTACCAGAACCTGTAGGAATAATGGCAAGTGCAGTGTCTGTGTTGCTATCAACAAGACCCATTGCTACTTCGTTTACAGTACCATCGCCACCAACTGCAGCAATTATATCATATTTTCCGGCGTTATCTCTGCTAATATCAATTCCGTGGCCTTTGTGTTCGGTATATATAACGGATATATCAAATCTGTCTTTGTTGATAAGTTCAGAGATATATCTCTCTGCTTTTTTGCTTTTGTGTACACCTGATATTGGATTAATGACAAAAAGAACCTTGGTTTTCATTGATGATAATCTGCTTTTATTCTGAGAGTATATGCGGAATTATGTTAGTATAAAACTCAGTTGTTATAGTTTATTTTGGAATTTATGCGAAATAAGAAACTGCCTTTTAAGGCAGTTTCTGTATTGTGTTATTTCTTTTTCTGTTTACTCCACGAATCTTTTAGCGTAACAGTTCTGTTGAATATCAGATTATCCTTTGTGCTGTCTTTGTCAACACAGAAGTATCCGATACGCTGAAACTGGAATCTGTCTTCAGGTTTTGCTTCAAGTACCGATGGCTCTGCATAGCAGTTATCAAGTACTTTAAGAGAATCCGGGTTTATGTAATCTTTAAAATCAGATCCATCTTTTTTACCTGCCGGATCAGCATTGCTGAAAAGTCTGTCGTACAGATTAGTTTTGAATTTAACTGCATGTTTTGCCGATACCCAGTGAAGTGTTCCTTTTACTTTACGTTTGCTAGCCTCAGTACCGCTACCACTTTTTGAGTCAGGATCGTATGTACAGTGTATCTCTGTAATATTTCCGTCGTTATCTTTTACAATAGATTCTCCTTTTATAATATAGGCATTCTTAAGCCTTACCTCTTTACCAAGTGTAAGTCTGAAGAACTTCTTAGGAGCATCCTCCATAAAATCTTCGCGCTCTATATAAAGAACCTTAGAGAATGGCATCTCTCTCGATCCTGAATTTTCGTTCTCAGGGTTGTTCTCTGCTATTAGCATCTCCGATTTATCATCAGAGTAGTTGTCGATAATAAGTTTTACAGGATCAACAACAGCCATAATTCTTGGCGCAGTTTTATTCAGATCCTCTCTTACACAGTGCTCAAGTACAGCAAGGTCTATAATGTTCTCGCGTTTAGCAACACCAATAGTATTAGCAAAGTTTCTTATCGACTCTGGTGTATATCCTCTGCGTCTTAAACCGCTGATGGTTGGCATTCGCGGATCATCCCATCCGTTAACAAGATCTTTCTCAACAAGCTCAAGTAGTTTACGCTTACTCATAACTGTGTAGCTAAGGTTAAGCCTAGCAAACTCTCGCTGTTTTGGTCTGTCTCCATCAGCAATCTGGTCAAGGAACCATTCATATAGCGGGCGGTGATTCTCAAACTCAAGTGTACATACAGAGTGTGTAATCTTCTCAATGTAATCTGATTGCCCGTGAGCAAAGTCATACATTGGGTAAATGTTCCACTTATCGCCAGTGCGGTGGTGGTGTGCATGCATTATCCTGTACATAATAGGGTCACGCATGTGCATATTTGGTGAGTTCATATCAATCTTAGCTCTAAGGATTTTAGAACCGTCAGCATGAACTCCGTTCTTCATCTCTTCAAAGATCTTCAGACTCTCTTCTACAGGTCTGTTGCGGTAAGGACTCTCTATTCCCGGCTCAGTAGGAGTGGTGCGCTGTTTGCTTATCTCCTCTTGTGGCTGCTCATCTATATAAGCTTTACCCTCTTTAATAAGTTTTATTGCCCACGCATAAAGCTGATCAAAATAGTCTGATGCATAGTGCTCTTGGTGCCATTTAAAGCCCAACCAGCTGATATCTTCTTTTATAGCATCAACATACTCCTGTTCCTCTTTTGATGGGTTTGTATCATCGAAACGAAGATTGCAGTGACCGTTGAATCTATCTGCCAATCCGAAGTTCAGACATATTGATTTAGCATGACCAATATGCAGGTATCCGTTTGGCTCAGGAGGAAAACGTGTATGAACTCTTCCGTTATTAACTCCCTCTTTGATATCGTTATCAATAATCTCTTCTATAAAGTTGAGGGATGTGTTCTCGTTCTCCTCTTCTTTGTTTATTATATCTTGTTTCATACGTTTATAATTTTCCTTTTTTGATATAAGATGAGGCTTGATGACTCTTTATACACTTAATATAGTAAAAGCTATAACCTATGGTATCTTATTGAACAATGTTTTCGGAGTTGTTTATCAACAACTCTACTAATATACAAAACTAATAAATAATAGCCTATGTAATTGTTCTGTTAACCAAAAAGGAGGTTGATTTATTGTCAACCTCCTTTGTATATTGTTTATGGTTTCTGATTAAAGTTTCTTTTTAACCTCAACCTCTTCGTATCCTTCAATTATATCGCCCACTTTAATGTCGTTAAAGTTGCTGATGTTAAGTCCACATTCGTATCCTGATGCAACCTCTTTAACATCGTCTTTAAATCGCTTAAGTGATCCAAGCTCTCCGGTGTATATAACAATTCCGTCGCGTATAAGTCTGACTTTGGTATTTCTGTGTATTTTACCCTCTTTAACCATACATCCGGCAATTGTACCAACCTTAGATATTTTAAATGTCTCTCTAACCTCAATTGTTGCAACAACCTCTTCTTTGATCTCTGGAGATAACATACCCTCCATAGCGTCTTTAATTTCGTTAATTGCATCGTAGATGATAGAGTAAAGTCTGATATCAATCTCCTCTTTCTCGGCAAGTTTTCTTGCGCCCATTGACGGTCTAACCTGGAATCCAACGATAATTGCATCAGAAGCAGAAGCAAGCATAACGTCAGATTCTGATATCTGTCCAACACCTTTGTGGATAACGTTAACCTGAATCTCCTCAGTAGATAGCTTGATAAGTGAGTCAGAAAGTGCTTCGATAGATCCATCCACATCACCCTTAACAATAACGTTAAGTTCCTGGAAGTTTCCGATTGCAATACGACGTCCGATCTCATCAAGAGTAATGTGTTTCTGAGTTCTAAGACCTTGCTCACGCTGTAGTTGCAGACGTTTTGTAGCAATCTCTTTAGCTTCGCGCTCAGTAGACATTATGTTAAAGTTATCTCCGGCTTGTGGTGCACCATTAAGACCCAAGATAAGTACCGGTGTTGCCGGACCTGCTTCGTCAATCTTTTTGTTACGCTCGTTGAACATAGCCTTTACACGTCCCATATAACTTCCTGCAAGAATTATATCACCATTCTTAAGTGTACCATTCTGGTTAAGTATGGTTGTAACATAACCTCTACCTTTATCAAGTGCCGACTCAATTACAGTACCTGATGCAGATTTGTTAGGGTTTGCTTTAAGCTCAAGCATATCAGCCTCAAGCAGTACCTTTTCAAGTAGCTCCTCTATGTTAATACCATTCTTTGCAGATATATCCTGACTCTGATACTTACCACCCCACTCTTCAACAAGGTAGTTCATATTTGCAAGCTCTTCTTTAATCTTCTCTGGATTTGCTCCCGGCTTATCAATCTTGTTAATTGCAAATACAATTGGTACACCAGCTGCACTTGCGTGGTTAATAGCCTCAATTGTCTGTGGCATCACGCTATCGTCAGCAGCAACAATAATAATTGCTATATCAGTTACCTGAGCACCACGAGCACGCATTGCTGTAAATGCTTCGTGACCCGGAGTATCAAGGAATGTGATTTTTCTTCCTGAAGCAAGCTCAACGTTATAAGCTCCGATGTGCTGTGTAATACCTCCGGCCTCACCGGCAATTACATTTGCTTTACGTATATGGTCAAGTAACGATGTCTTACCGTGGTCAACGTGTCCCATTACGGTAATAATCGGTGATCTTTCTACTAGATCGTCTTCATTATCTTCTTCTTCTTTAATAGCCTCTTGTACCTCAACACTAATAAACTCTGTTTTAAAGTTAAATTCATCGGCTACAAGACCTATTGTTTCAGCATCTAAACGTTGGTTGATAGATACAAACAGACCCATGTTCATACATGTTGCAATTACCTCAGTAACCTGAACACTCATCATGGTAGCAAGCTCGTTTACAGAAACAAACTCAGTTACCTTAAGTATGTTCTTTTCTTGCTCTTGTTTAGCCATCTCCTCCTGATGTTTCTGAGAAACGGCATCTCTCTTATCACGTCTGTGCTTAGAACCTTTACTCTTACCTTTAGAAGTAAGTCTTGCAAGGGTCTCTTTTATTTGCTTTTGAACATCCTCTTCGCTTACTTCCTTGCGGATTGGGCGTTTGTGTGCAGAAGCATTTCTCTTTTTGGCATTATTGCCTTTATTTTTCTTTAACTCAGGTGTTGTAATCTTCTTGTTTGTGTTATCGATATCAACCTTTGAGTCTTTCTTAATACGTTTTCTCTTTTTCTTACCTGCCTGATCGGAGTTATTGTTCTTATCGCCACCTCCAGGCAGATCAATTTTGCCAACAATTTTTGGTCCTGAGATTTTCTTTTTGCCATCCTCATTCTGACCTCTGTTGTCGTTAGATCTGTTATCCTGATTGTTTGAGTTACGAGATCTAAAGTCCTCTTTTCTCTTCTTCTCTCTCTCTTTTCTTTCGTCTTCTTTCTGCTTTTTGGTCTTTTTAGCAGGACGAGTTTTTGAGTTAATTGAGCTAAGATCAATTTTACCAACAACTTTTACCTTATCAGCAACGTTAGGAGTATTTTCTTCTACAGCGGCAGTTTTTTTAGGTTCCTCCTTAACTATTGGCTTCTCTTCTTTTTTCTCTACAGGTTTTTCGGCTTTAGGCTTCTCCTGTGGCTCTTTCTTTGCAGGTTCAGCAACTTTCTCAGTTTTTTTAACAACAGGAGCCTCTTTTTTCTTTTCAACAGGCTTAGCAGGTTCTGCAACCTCCTGTTTTTTCTTTTCAACAGGCTTCTCCTGTTTTGCTTCTGCTTTTGCTTTCTGATTTGGTGCTTTCTTCTCAAGCTCAACTTTTCCGACAACCTTAAGCTCAATACGCTCTTTAGGAGTTTCAGTTTCTATAACGTTCTCTGAAGTTTGTCCTTTAATGATAACCTCTTCTTCGTTATTATCCTCTTCTGGCACTTCCTCTTTATCGTCGTTTATTGATACAGTTTCCTGCTTAGATTTTAGAGTGATAGATTTAGATTTCTTCTTAAGAGTCAGGTCAGAGCCATACTCTTTTAGTAGAAGATCATACTGTTCTTCACTAATCTTATTATTAGGATTCGAATCTAAATCGGCTCCTTTTTTATTTAAGAACTCAACTATGGTAGAAATACCTACGTTTAGCTCTCTTGCTACCTTGCTAATTCTTGTTCCTTTGTTGCCTGCTGCCATATTATGAGCTTTCGCTATTTTGTTTCAATAAATCAGGTGGCTAAGTTACTCATTTTATTCAAACTCAGCCTTAATAATTTTAATAACTTCTTGTATAGTCTCTTCTTCGAGATCTGTACGTCTTAATAATTCGCCTTCAGGGATTTCAAGAACACTTCTGGCTGTATCGCATCCTATTGCCTTTAATTCGTCAATAACCCAACTCTCTATTTCGTCAGCGAATTCATCAAGATTAACATCTTCGTCCATATCTGCCTCAGACTGCTCGCGGTATACATCTAATTCATATTCTGTAAGCTGGCTTGCAAGTTTAATGTTAAGCCCTCCTTTACCAATTGCTAAGGAAACCTCATTTGGTTGTAGGTAAATTTCGGCTCTTTTATCGTCATCAAACAGTTTAATCGAGGTAATTTTTGCCGGACTTAATGCCCTCTGTATATATAATTGTGTGTTATTTGTATAGTTAATAACATCAATGTTTTCATTACGTAGCTCTCTTACTATACCATGAATTCTTGACCCTTTCATACCAACGCATGCTCCAACAGGATCAATTCTCTCATCGTATGATTCAACAGCAACCTTGGCTCTTTCTCCTGGAACACGAACAATCTTTTTAATTGTAATAAGACCATCGAATATTTCAGGAACCTCAAGTTCAAATAGTCTTTCAAGGAATACCGGAGCTGTTCTTGAAAGAACAATTATAGGGTTGTTATTTCTCATTTCAACCTTAATAACAGCAGCCTTCACTGAATCTCCTTTTCTAAAGAAATCGCTAGGAATCTGTTCTGTTCTAGGCATAACTAATTCGTTACCCTCGTCATCAAGAATAAGAATCTCTTTCTTCCATACCTGGTAAACCTCACCGCTAACAATTTCTCCAATTCTGTCTTTGTAATTATTAAAGATATTGGTTTTCTCAAGTTCAAGAATCTTAGATGTAAGGTTTTGTCTAAGAGCTAAAACTGATCTTCGCCCAAAGTCAATTAGTTTTACCTCATCGGTAACCTCTTCTCCAACTTCGTAGTCAGTATCAATTTTTCTTGCGTCAGTTAATGTTATTTGCAGATTTGAATCCTCAATCTCATTATCATCAACAACCTCTCTGTTTCTCCATATCTCAAAATCACCTTTATCAATATTGATAATTACATCAAAATTTTCGTCGGTACCGTACTTTTTCTGAAGAAGATTACGAAATACATCTTCCAGAATACGCATCATTGTTGCACGATCTATATTTTTCAGTTCTTTAAATTCCGAAAATGTATCGATCAAATTGATGTTCTCCATATGTATAGTTTTTTTGTTTCTACTTAAATGATATTACTAGTCTGGTTTCAACCTCATCTTTTTTGAATACATCTTTGTACTCGATGGTTTGTTTCTTTTTATGCCCTTCTACTTTCTCTTTCTTTGTATATTCAACAGTGATAGTTTCATTGGTAATTTCAGTCATTTTACCAACAATTTTGTTTCCATCACTCATCTTTACCTCAACCTCTTTGTTAAGATTTTTTTCATACTGCTGATTTACCTTTAATGGCATGTCAAGACCCGGTGTTGAGACCTGAAGTTCAAAATCCTCTTTTTCTCTGTCGAGACTGCCCTCTATGGCACGGCTTATTTTCACACAATCATTAATTGTAAATCCCTCTTTACCATCAACCAATACATTTATCTTGTTGTTTGTGTCTATCTTAATATCAACAATATAATGCGCTTCGGTATCCAGATTGTTCTCTACAATTTGTGTTATAAAATCTTTAGAAATCATAGGTTTTAAATACTAAAATAGGGGACTTCGTCCCCTAAATTTTCCTTCTCTTTTCGATGCAAAAGTAAGTATAAAAGATTTATTTTCAAAATAAAAGAGTTAAAACATGTTTTGAGTAATATGTATGTTTAGGAATATTAACTATTTTGTGACATGTAAAATATATTATTGCGTAGTATTATGACTGAGATTAAGCGAAAGATAATTAATGATCCGGTTTATGGCTTTATAAACTTTGATAATAGTTTTCATTTGGAACTGATAGGACATAAGTCTTTTCAGCGTTTACGAAGAATTAAACAGCTTGGATTAACAGATTATGTTTATCCGGGTGCATTTCATTCGCGTTTTCAGCATGCATTGGGTGCTGGTCATTTGATGATGAGGGCTCTTAATGTATTAAGGAGTAAAGGGTGTGATATAACAGAGGAGGAAGAGGAGGCTACTGTTTCTGCAATTTTATTACATGATATAGGTCATGGTCCGTTTTCGCATGCGCTTGAGTTTAGTGTTATAAAAGGTGTTGATCATGAAGTGATGAGTCATCTGTATATGAATAAGCTTAACAGGGAATTTGGAGGCAGGTTAGATCTGGCCATTGATATTTTTAATGGTGATTATCATAAAAAGTATCTGCATCAGTTGGTGAGTAGTCAGCTAGATGTTGACAGACTTGATTATCTGCGCAGAGATTCGTTCTTTTCTGGTGTTAGCGAGGGAGCAATAGGATTGGAGAGGATTATAAGTATGCTTACTGTTGTAGATGGTGATATTGCAGTTGAGTTAAAGGGAATTTATTCTGTTGAGAAGTTTCTGCTTGCACGTCGTTTAATGTATTGGCAGGTATATCTGCATAAAACAGTTGTTGCGGCCGAGGAGTTGCTTATACAACTGTTAAAAAGGGCTCGCTATGTGTATACAAAGAACAGAGATATGTTTGTAACACCTTGGCTGAAGTATTTTTTCTCTACTGATGTGTTGAATCTTATAGAGACCAATGATTTGGAGAAGATTGATGAGATTATTGATCATTTTGATATGATTGATGATGCAGATATAATGACATGTGCCAAATATTGGACAAAGAGTAATGATGGGATATTGAGATATCTTTCGGAGGCGTTAATTCACAGAAATTTGCCAAAAGTAATTTTGAGTGGAACAGAAATAGATGCTGGTTTCATCAAAAAAACAGAGCATGAGATCTTAAAAAAATTTGATATTACAAATGATGATCTAAGTTACCTTGTCCATTCGTCTGTTATTTCAAACAAAGCGTATTCTCCGGTACTAGACACAATAAAAATACTAAAAAAAGATAACGAGGTAACTGAATTGGCACAGGTCTCGGATCTTATAAATCTGGCAGTTTTATCAAAAGAGGACAAGAAATATTGCCTATGTTATCCGCGTATATAGACACATAAATAATAATATTTGTTATTTTTGTCCAAATTTTATACAAATCTGGATAACTATGGAGTTCTCAGCTGCACAAATTGCTGAATTTTTAAAAGGTACAGTAGAAGGTGATAAAGATGTAAAAGTATTTGATCTGTCGAAGATTGAAGAGGGAAAACCCGGGACATTGACTTTTTTATCTAACCCAAAATATACTCATTATATATATGATACACAAGCATCGATTGTGTTAGTTAATAAAGACTTTAAGGCGGAGAGAGAGATTTCTGCTACTCTTATAAGAGTAGAGGATTCTTATCAGGCTCTTGCTTCGTTACTTGATCTTTATCAACAATCTAAGCCACAAAAAACAGGAATACATCCTACAGCAGTTATTGAGGAGAGTGCTGAGATTGGCGAGAATGTTTATATTGGGGCTAATGCTTATATTGGCGAAGATGCTGTGATAGCTGATAATGTAAAGATTTATCCAACAACATATGTTGGTGATTTTGTATCGGTAGGTGAAGGAACAATGATTTTTCCTGGTGCAAAAATTTACGAGGCATGTGTGATAGGTAAGAACTGTACAATACATGCGGGAACAGTAATTGGAGCTGATGGATTTGGTTTTGCACCATCGGCATCTAATAACTATAAGAAGATTCCACAGGTAGGAAATGTTATTATTGAGGATTATGTAGAGATTGGTGCTAATGCAACTATAGATAGAGCAACTATGGGATCTACTATTATCAGAAAGGGCGTTAAGCTTGATAATATGTTACATATTGCTCATAATGTTGAGATAGGAGAGAATACAGTAATGGCTGCTCAGAGTGGTGTTGCCGGATCTAGTAAAATAGGAAAGAACTGTATGTTTGGTGGTCAGGTTGGTATTGCTCCTCATTCAAAGATAGCAGATGGAGCTAAGGTTGCTGCACAATCGGGTATATCATCGCCTATTAAGGAAGAGAATGCAATGGTTATAGGCTCGCCTTATATGGATTTTAGATTATTCAGAAGAGTGTATGTTTATTTTAAAAACTTACCGCAAATTGTAAAACGTTTAGAGAGGTTAGAAAAAGAAGTAGGTGCTAAAAAATAATATTAGGGCTGCTAAGTAACTTTATTTTTATATATTGCGGCGTTTTTCGTTTGAGTAAATTAAGATAATTAAGATATTATGGCTGAAAACCAAAGAACTTTAAAATCTGAGGTAAAGCTTACTGGTAAAGGGCTACATACTGGAGTAAATGTTAATCTTGTCATAAAGCCCGCTCCTGAGAATTCAGGAATTGTTTTCAGAAGAGTAGATTTAGAAGGGGAGCAAGAGGTTAAGGCTCTTGCCGAATATGTTGTTGATACTGCCAGAGGTACAACAATTGAGAAAAATGGAGTTAGAGTTAGCACAATAGAGCACCTGATGGCAGCGCTGGCTTCTCAAAGAGTAGATAACGCAACTATAGATATAGATGGTCCGGAGGTTCCTATAATGGGAGGTAGCTCAAGGATGTTTCTTAACTCTATATTAGAGGTAGGTATTCAAGAACAGGATGCAGAGAAAGAGTATCTTGTAATTGATGAGAAGATAGAGTACGTAGATGAGAAAAACGGCGTTGAGATATGTATTTATCCTGACGATAAATTTAATGCAAATGTTCTTATTGATTATAACTCAAAAGTACTGGGGCATCAGTATGCTGAGCTAAACTCACTTGATGATTTTGATAAGGAGATTGCATCGTGTCGTACGTTTGTATTTTTTCATGAGTTAGAGGTGCTTTTAAAGCACAACCTTATAAAAGGTGGTGATCTAGAGAATGCTATTGTTATTATGGAGAATCCTGTTGAGCAGAGTGAGCTTGACAGAATAGCGGATCTTTTTAATAAACCTCATGTTCAGATAGAGGAGAGTGGAGTGCTTAACAATATTAAGTTATCGTATTCTAATGAACCTGCACGTCATAAACTGCTTGATCTTATTGGAGATCTTGCTTTGGTGGGAATGCCAATAAAAGCAAGGGTTATAGCAAAGCGTCCAGGGCACTTAGCAAACACAGAGTTGGCTAAGAAAATAAGACAGATGCTTAAGAAGCCTAAGGCTCCTAAATATGATCCGGAGAAAGAGCCTGTGTATGATGTAAACGGAATTAAGAAAATGCTTCCGCACAGACCACCATTTCTTCTTGTAGATAAAATTATTGAACTGACAGATAATTCAGTAACGGGAATGAAGAATGTTACAATGAACGAGCCGTTTTTTGTAGGTCATTTCCCGGAAGAACCAGTTATGCCAGGAGTATTAATGGTTGAGGCTATGGCTCAAACCGGAGGTATTTTGGTTCTGAGTACTGTTCCGGATCCTGAGAATTACTCAACTTACTTTATGAAGATAGATAATGTTAAGTTTAAGAGAAAAGTTGTTCCGGGTGATACTTTACTATTTAAGCTTGAACTTATATCTCCTGTTCGCAGAGGTATTGTTCATATGTCGGCTAAAGCTTATGTAGGAAATAGTGTTGCTGTTGAAGCAGAATTAATGGCACAGGTAATTAAAAATAAGTAACCAGCAGAAATATTTAATATAATGAATCAACCACTAGCATATGTTCATCCAGAGGCTAAAATAGCAAGAAACGTTGTTATAGAACCTTTTGTAACTATAGCAAAGAATGTAGAGATAGGTGAAGGTACTTGGATTGGTCCTAATGTTACAATTATGGAGGGTGCTCGTATTGGGAAAAATTGCAAAATTTTTCCGGGTGCTGTTATCTCTGCAATTCCACAAGATCTGAAATTTAAAGGAGAAGATACAATTGTTGAAATTGGTGATAACACAACAATACGTGAGTGTGTTACTATAAACAGAGGTACTTCTGCAAAGGGTAAAACTAAGGTCGGAAACAACTGTATGCTTATGGCATATAGCCACGTTGCCCACGACTGTATAATTGGTAATAATGTTATTATTGTAAATAGTGTTCTTTTAGGAGGTGAGGTTATTGTTGATGACTTTGCTATTCTTGGTGGAGGATCGGCTATTCATCAGTTTGTACATATTGGAGCTCATGTTATGCTTCAGGGTGGTGCTTTGGTAGGAAAGGATATTCCTCCGTATGTAAAAGCAGCTCGTTTTCCAATATCATTTGCCGGAATTAATTCAATAGGTCTTAGAAGAAGACAGTTTACAAATGATAAGATTTCTGAGATACAAGAGATTTACAGAATGTTGTATCTAAGAGGTATGAATGTATCGCAAGCTACTGAGTTTATAGAGGCTGAAATGCCTGCTTCTCCAGAGCGCGATGAAATATTATTGTTTATTAAGAACTCAAGAAGAGGTATTATTAAAGGATACAATAGTGGTAAGGAGATGATTTAATTTATCACATATATGATATAAAAAAGGAGGCTTAGCCTCCTTTTTTTATTTATTCATATTCTCCATTATCATTTTTGCTAAATGCAGAGCATTGTAACCATCATCAATTGATACCTCAGGAGTTGTATTGTTCTTTATTGAATTGTAGAAGCTATTAAGCTCTTCTACAATTGCATTGTGTTCTTTTACATCAGGAGTGTCAATTATAAACTGTTTTTTAGGTCTGTCGTCGCCTAAATCTAATATGAGTGCAAACGGATCATCAACAGGCTCCTTTACAGGTAAAACCTGAATATATTCACTCTTTTTTTCTAAGAAATCAACAGTAATGTATGCTGTTTTCTGAAATATTCTTGTTTTACGCATAGTTTTCATTGAGATTCTGCTTGATGTCATATTTACTACACATCCATCTTCAAATTCAACTCTTGCATTTGTAATATCAGGAGTGTCGCTTATAATAGCAACCCCACTAGAATGAACCTTTTTAATATCAGACTTCACAAGATGAAGTACAATATCAAGGTCGTGAATAAGCAGATCTAACACAACAGGTACATCTTTATTTCTAGGATGAAACTGACCCAATCTGTGAAGCTCAATGAACTTAGGTGCAGATATCTTATCTTTAATTGCCCTGAATGCAGGATTGAATCTTTCAACGTGTCCAACCTGAATCTTCAGATTGCGCTCTTCTGCAATTCGTTTAAGTTCAGTTGCCTGTTCAAGTGTACTTGTAACAGGTTTTTCTATAAATACATGTTTACCATTCTCAAGTGCTGTTTTAGCAACATCAAAATGCGAGGATGTAGGCACTACAACATCAATAACATCCACTTCGTTAATAAGAGCCTGTAATGAAGGAAATGATTTAATATCAAACTCCTTTTCAACATTCTCTGATGTCTCTTTATTAATATCGTAAAAACCTACTAACTCAAAATTAGCAAGTTTGTGACACCTTACATGATTTTTACCAAAGTGTCCGACACCTACAATTCCTACTTTAAGCATATCTATTTAAATATTTTTACAGTTCTTAAGAAAAAATCTCTGTTTAAATTTATATAACAACCATATGACATATCGTATTTTCCGCCATGTAGGTTGTAATAAGTTTCATATCGTGCTCCAATATTAGCTCCTTTGCTAAATTCATAGAACAATTCAGCCTTAAAGATAAAAAGTTCTCGGTTAGGAAAAGATAAATTTTTTATAACTGAAGCCGAACCAAAGATAGGTTCACCTCTTGGAACTATGAAACTATTTGCATTCCAGTAACCTGCGTAGATATTTAAATATTTGCTTTTACCATAAATAATTGGGTAAAAAGCATTTCCTTTTTCAAAGGCTCTTTTTGGAACATCAGATATATCTTTGTAGTGTACAGCATATATTTTTGCACCAACCTCATTTACAAATCCATCAAATTTGTACCCAACATGTGTACCAATTACAAAGTTTGTTAATGACTCCAACGGTTGAGAAAGGGTGTCTACTTGTCCCCCAATATGTGCAGTAAGAAATTGTACAGGAAAATTAACCTTTATTTTTCGGTCTTTTTTGAATAATCTAAACTCATTTGTCCAACCAACAGTAAACACCTCTTTATCTTTTAATGATGACCTGAATATGTACTTCTCCCAATTCAGATAAAGGTCAGAATGAATGTGTTTACTATCATATAGCATTTGGACTCCAGATTCAATGTTGTTGTCTATGTATCGTTCTTGTCTGAATACCGGCTCAATAAAATTATGGTTAACTGTTCCGTAAAGGGTACCTATAACAAAGTTTAAGTTCTTTGATAGTCTGTATTGGAACCTGATAATAGGTTTTACTCTGTCAAACTTATCTCTACCGTAATAGTTAACAAGATGGATACCTGTCTCTAATTTAGATCTGCTACTAGGGTAATATTTAACTGTAGCATTTATTAGCGAAGCAAAGGTTGTAAAACCTTCGTCAAGATCATTAAAGAACTCATTATTTCTGAAATAATTTGTGTTCTTAATATTCAAATATACTTTATTACTATCGCTCTCCTCAATAAAGTAATTGTCCTTAAATCTGGTCATATCCATTTGTCCAAAAAGAGCTATTGGACATAGTAGAATAATCACAACCAGATAGAAATTGTGTTTTTTTACCATCAGATTTATAATATAGCGTTAAATTATCTCTTGTATAGGGCTTCTTTGTGTCCGGCAAAAATAGACTATTATTAATAGAAACAATGTGATTCCAAGAATTAATTACATATTATTATAACAAAGTGAAAAGTTTACTGTAAACAGGTAGTTGTTTAAGAATTAATACAGTATGGCTATTAGATAAATGTAGAGAAAATAGAGGATAGTTGGGTTTAAATGTGTGTTTGATGATAAACTTATATGATTCTAAGATTAAATTTTAGCATCTTTGTTTATAATTAATGGGTATGTTTTGTAATTCATTTAAAGGGTAAAATTTATATGTGCCTTGTATATGTTTGATAGAGAAATAAAATTATTGATATATAAACTGTGTTTGCGAATAGTGTTTTCATGAACTAAAAAGGCTAATTTATACAGGTTTATATGTTTTTGAGAGACAGTTTAGCGTGTGAGGGTAGCTAATTATTTTAATAATGAATATTGTACTACTCTAAAAGATTAAGTAAAAAGAGATTTAGATATGAAACGAAGCATAAGATTCGTCATTTATGCACGAGGGTGATTTTAAATGCTAGTTCTATCTGATAATTAAAAAGAAAAAGTAAACGGATGAAATATTACATAATATCAGGGGAGGCTTCAGGTGATTTGCATGGATCAAATCTTATGAAGAGTATAAAGAACTATGACAGTAATGCTGAGTTCAGAGTGTGGGGAGGAGATAAAATGAGTAATGCTGGGGGAGAGCTTGTTAAACATTACAAAGAACACTCTTTTATGGGGCTTGTTCCGGTTATTAAGAATATTCGTACGATTAAAGCAAATTTTAAACTATGTGAAGAGGATCTTAAGAGTTACAGACCAGATGTGTTAATTCTTATAGATTATTCGGGGTTTAACCTGCGAGTAGCAAAATTTGCTAAAGCAATGGGGTTAAAGATATTCTATTATATATCGCCTCAGGTATGGGCATGGCGTAAGGGCAGAGTAAATACTATTAAGCATTTGATAGATCGAATGTTTGTTATTCTTCCGTTTGAGAAAGATTTTTATGCCTCATATAATTATGATGTTAGGTTTGTAGGACATCCTTTACTTGATGCTATAGAGGAGTATAAAAGAACAAAATTAATTGCAAAAGAAGATTTCATTAAAAAGTATAATCTATCAGAAAAGCCTCTTATTGCTATCTTACCAGGAAGTAGAAAACAGGAGATAAAAGAGAAGCTGCCAGAGATGCTTGGAGTTGTTTCTAATTATAAGGATTATCAGTTTGTGATTGCTGCAGCTCCGTCAATTGATGAGTCTTATTACAGAGAGTTTATATCAGAAGATGATGATGTAAATTTAATATTTGATGATACGTATAATATTCTCAATAACTCAAAAGCAGCATTGGTTACTTCGGGTACAGCAACGCTTGAGACAGCTTTGTTTAAAGTCCCTGAGATTGTCTGCTATAGGGGAGGTGCATTATCGTACTACGTGGTAAAGTATTTGGTAGATATTAAGTTTATATCCATTGTGAACTTAATAATGGACAAACAGGTAGTTAAAGAACTTATTCAGTATGATCTTAACAGAGATAATATTATAAAAGAACTTGATAAGATTCTGAATGATGAAGTTTACAGAAATAATATGTTGAAAGAGTATGATGTATTATCAACAAAGTTAGGTGGTGTTGGAGCTTCAGACAGAGCTGCATCTATGATGTTTGAAGAGTTGACAAGTTAATATAAAAAAAGGTTACTATAACAGTAACCTTTTTTAGTAGCGGGGACAGGACTCGAACCTGTGACCTTCGGGTTATGAGCCCGACGAGCTGCCAACTGCTCCACCCCGCAATATAATACGGTAAAAATAAATTT
>DKJY01000181.1 GCA_002454955.1 Bacteroidales bacterium UBA6680 | reverse complement strand
CAATTATAAACAGATGAAATTAGCAATCTTTATTGTTTTAAGTTCTGTTCTTATTCCTACAATAAACAATAAAAAACAGGATAGAATAAAACGTAGTGGAGTTGTTACAAGTATAAACAACAAAGAGATATCCTTTGCCAAGGTTATAAATAACAGCTCTGGTATGGGGATAATTACAAGTGAAGATGGACAATTCAGTATAAGAGCAAAGAAAGGAGATACTATAACGGTAACGTGCCTTGGATACAAAGATACATCTATTGTTATTAATAATGCAAACAGAGCATTTATACCTGTTGCAATGACAGAAACAACCTATGAACTTGAGGAGGTTGTTGTTTATGGGCTTGGAACATACCAACAATTTAAGAATAAGATTCTTGCATTAAAGCTTCCGCCAGATAAAAATGCACAGTTAAAAAAGAGAGTGTTTAATGGAATAACAAAAATAAAGCCCATATATAGAGCTCCAATTGCCGGGTCGCCTGATGCTATGAATTCTGGTATAGGAATAGGTTTTGGTAAAGTAAAAGAGTCATATATTAAACAGAAAGAGAAATTATACTCAAAAGGATATGATAAGCAATATCAAGAGGTTAGATTAACAACTCTTGCAGAACGGGTAAGTAAATATACAGGAGATACGCTTAAGGAGTTTAAGATGTTCTGTATTGTAAAAGCTAAAAATATTGAGAGATTAAATGAATTTGAACTTGTTAAAAAAGTAATGGGACTTAAAATTATATTTGAACAAAGGGTATTACTTGCAAGAGAGGAGAAAGACTCTACAGAGAACAATTAACAATTACCGGATAATGATCTGATGATTCAAAGAATGAGAGCACTCTGTGTTTAATTGGTTGCATTGCCATATCTGTAAGTACATAATCTATTCGTAACCACGAATAGCCCTTTGCATAAGATGCTCCTATACCACCTTTACCTGCCTCTATAAATGAGTCAAATAATCCTCGTTTTATATGTTGATAGGTATATGAAGATGGTGTTGCATTAAAGTCACCACATACAATTACTTTGTATGGTGAGTTATCAATATGACTCTTCACTATCTCTGCTTGTACAGATCGTTTAAGAAAAGCTTTTCGAAGACGTTTAACCACCTGTTTTGCCCCCTCCACTCTCTCCTCATCTGTAGCATCCTTTATATTATTAAGAAACGAATTCTCTTTATGGTTAAATCTTACCGATTGGAGATGCATATTATATACACGAAGTGTATCTGTTCCTACTACAACATCTGAATATATACAGGTATTAAGTGTATTATTAAACTCAAGCACTCCTTTTTTAATTATAGGAAACTGCGAAAATGTTGCAATACCGTAATATCTAGAGTTTTTTAACAAATAGTGAATATGGTGATATCTGTAGAATTTTATTTTCCGCTTAAACGAATATGGTGAGTTTTTACCATGTTTATCTCCTGAGAACTCCTGAAGAGCAATAATCTCCGGTTTCTCCTTACGTATCAATGCAGATATTTTATCTACCTGTGGTTTCTTTTGTGACCACGATTGTAATGAGAACAACTTTACATTATAACTCATTATTGATAATATATTATCCTTTTTATCATCTTTATCGCCCTGTGGTATAAATCCAAAGAAAGAGTTCATTATATTCCATCCAATAAATATTGCAATAAGCGAGTATGCAAATACCTTTCTGAACATTAACAGCCAGAAAAGCACAAACAAAATATTAACTATTAAAAGTACAGGATAAGCAAGACTAAGATATGCCGGAATAACACTCACAGATGGACTTATCCAAACAGATAGGTAACTTATTAGTAATAATACGATTGCTATAATATTTACAGTTAATATAATGTATTTTAAGAATGTTTTCAATGTATGATCTAATTTTTCTTACCCATTGTGAAGAGAATCTCTTTCTCCTCTTTAGTCAGACTATCATATCCTGTTTTAGATATCTTATCAAGAACCCTGTCAATATCTTTGTTTCGTTGCGATTTAGCCCTATTGTACTGAATATCTATATTATTCCGTTTATGAACAACCTTTATATTATTACGCGAAAATGGTTTTCTAATATTACGTGTAAACGATAATATATCTATATTTCTTTTGTATAGACTAACGTATACAAACCCAGCCAATGCTCCGCCAAGATGAGCAATATGTCCTCCAGCATTGCCATCGGCCATAAATATTAAATCAAGAACAATATAACCTATTGCTATCCATTTAAGCTTAACCGAACCTATTGGAAAAAGATTAACAGAACTATTTGGTCTGTATGTTGCAATGGCACAAACTATTGCCATTACAGCACCAGATGCTCCTCTGTTATCAGATAATACTTCTGAAAAAACAGGAATTATATTATAGGCAATTAAATAAAGTAATGCACCGGCAACTCCTCCAATAATATATATTGCCAATAACCTGCTTCTGTTAAACCACTGTACAAATATTGTTCCGGTCCAGAATAGTACAAGCATATTAAACAGTATATGCAATATACCCTGATGAAAAAACATATAGGTAATAATTGTCCATGGTCGTCTTATAAACAGTGACAGATCTGACGGAATTGCAAAATAGCTGTATAGTACAAAATCAGAACCTGAAAAATAGAGTATAGTATTAAACAGGTGATATACCAGAAACAGTGCTACATTTATGTATATAAGCTTTGATACTATACCGGCCTGTTTAAATACAGATTGTAATCTATTAAGTTCTTCGCTCATAATTTTTATTATATCTAATATTAAATCTAATAAAAATTCTTGGTATGTTTATTCCAATACTTTATTAATATATATCCAAATATCATTCCGCCAAGGTGAGCAAAATGTGCAATACCATCGCCTCTATTTGCAATACCCATAAACAGTGCTAATACTCCTAGCCCCAGAACCAAATATTTAGCCTTTATTGGTATTGGCGGAAACAACAACATCAACTCTGTATTAGGAAACAGTACTCCAAATGCCAATAAAACACCATATACAGCTCCTGATGCCCCTAACATTGGAATATCCATTCGCATTCCAAGTAGTTGGTGTCCAAACTCATTTGCAAGAGTAAGATACTGCGATGAATCAGGGTTAGCCTGCCATCCCATAAGTAATTTTTCATAAACCTGATCAAAATACCCTGGAAAATACTCTCGTACCCACTCTGTGTAAAGTTCAGGCGAAGGCGAATTAAGAATCCTTATAAGTTCATCCTGAATATTATCTATTCTAAAATAGTTTATTAATACATAAAATCCAGCTGCACCTATTCCTGTAACAAAATAAAACACTAAAAATCTTCTAGATCCCCATACTTGTTCAAGTACACGCCCAAACATAAACAGTGCAAACATATTTAATAGCAGATGATAGAATCCTGAATGCATAAACATATGCGTAATAAACTGATGTGGCATAAAATATTCCGATCCAGGATAGTATAGCGCCAGATATTGAGTAAATACATCGTATCTTTCAGTTGGTACTAAAGAACCAAAAAGCCAGGTAACAATTAATAGTATAATATTAATTAATATAATATTTTTTGTTACTGGTGGTATATTTGAGAAAAATCCTTGTCTAAAGTTCATAACTAAAATATCTCATTTAATTAAAAATATTGTATATATAGTGCAAATCTGTCAACATTTGCATATAAGAAAATCTATTTCCGTTGTTTCTTATTGTTGAACATCATATATAACGATGTCTCATAATAACCATTAAGCATATTTTTATACTCTTTCCATCTATTTGTATCCTCATTATAGATATTTCTAGATACATTATCCGATCTCAGGTCGTAAACAGATATTTCATTATCTATAAGATTCTTCTCCATATAGTATCTATTATCAATAATACCAACATATGGAATATCTTTAAATGGTTTTATAAAAGCAATACGTTTGTTGTAAAGTGTTGAATCATTAAGATCTACTCCTAAAGTATAATTTGAGTAATCTATCCCAGCCATTGAGGCTGCTGTTGGCATAATATCTATTAACGATGCTGGCAATGAATCAATCTCAGACTTAACAAATCTAGGAGCATGAACTATAAGAGGAACATGCAGGTAATTAAGTCCAAGTGCAAATTCATCATATTTCATATGACTATAATCTAGCGTACGGGCATTATGATCTCCAAAGAACATAAATATTGTGTTCTCATAATAATCTGATTTTTTAGCAAGATCAATCATATGACCAATATTGTAATCAAGATATCTTAATGCATTAAACTGATCAATTCCCAGAAATCCAGATTCAGAAAGTTTTTTCACATCAACATCATTCTCTGTAACAACCTTAAAATCACCAGAATGATTGCCTATTGTATATGGTCTGTGATTAGATGCAGTCTGCAAAAATGCTATAAATGGTTTTCCATCTTTAGCAGCATTATCAAATATCCTGTCAGCATTTGTTATTAACGAATAGTCATCCAGCCCCCAAACATCAACCTTCTCTCCTTCAAATGTATCGCCATAATTACCCTCTTCAAAAATACTAAGATCTCTAATATTGTTTTTAAACAGCGCACGAATATTTGCCCAACTAGCATTTCCTCCAATAATATAGTGACGTTCATATCCTTCAAACTGATCAAATATTAATCGCTGATCAATAACGAATGGATTACGGGATGCTGTTTTTTCTGTTGCTAAATCGGGTATACCTGTAAGCGATGCCCAAACAGAACGTGCAGTACCAAATGCTGGAACAAAAAAGTTACTGAATAGCTTACTATTGGTTACTAACGTATCAATATGTGGTGTAGCATTCATAGGGTTACCAAAACAACCCA
Organism: Bacteroidales bacterium UBA6680; assembly: GCA_002454955.1. GTDB lineage: Bacteria > Bacteroidota > Bacteroidia > Bacteroidales > UBA6680 > UBA6680. The sequence goes on along the minus strand of DKJY01000181.1, from coordinate 14,421 downwards.
TAAGCGAAGCTCCACCTGATTCCAGTAAAACTATAACAACATTGGGCTTTTTAACACCTTTTCCGGTTATATTTCGTGTATATAAAAGTTCATTTTTATCTGCAATATCTACATTAATCTGCTCTGAAATAACACTGTAATAATCGCGTGTTTTATTAATATCAAAGGTTTGGTCTTTAAATCTGAAGCTATCATAGAAATACAATACTGGATTTAATGCAAAGCTATTTACCGATGAACTTTTAGAGAACATTGCTTCGCTCCATCGTAAAGGAAAGTAAGACCACTTACCATAAATACCACCAGCAAATAGTAACACAAGCAATATCACACTTATTGTATAACGACCTTTTTTAATGGTATTATATTGTGGTTTAATTCTTCTGTTTTCGATATTAAGTGTAAGGTTTACTACCAAAACAAATAGTACCAATGCCAATATTCCCCAAATTACGGGGTAACTCTCCCACATCATATTTAACGATATTGCAACATCATCAGCAAACCTCATTACTGTAGAGTTAAGACGAGTGGCCAAATAGTCATAATGACCGAAATCAAATATATAAAATAGTGCTACGGTGGTATATATTAGCAACATATAAACCTTTAATACTAATTTTATTGGTTTAGATGACAAAAATGATTTATAAAATATTGTAACCAACAGAGAAGGTACAATAAGTATAATTAGGGATAATCTAATATCAAATTTTGCCCCAAGATACCAAGCTTTTGTAATCTCTGATACACCAGAATCTCCTTGCTGAAACATTGTAAAAAAGAATACAAGTCTCAGTAATAACAGAAGCAGTGTAAGTTTTACAAACTGTATGGTTATATATTTTATAAATGATGGTAATCTACTCATCTAAAATATCATTTTAATTAAACATCTCTGCCAAATCATCTAACGAAACAATGTGAATAATACCTTTATTATCAGGTGTCATATTAGGAATTGTTGACACAAAAAGTTCATCCACAATTTGTCGCATCTCTCTCACATCTAATGCCTTTCCGTACTTAATTGCAGCCGTTCTTGCCAACGAAAGGTATAATCTATCAGTTATATACTCTTTTATATCAAGGGCTCCCTCTTTAAAATCAAGCAAGATAGTCTGAATTATCTCTGTAGCATCAATATCTTCACATTCAGCCGGATAACTATTAAGAGATATTGTATTTGACCCCAAATCAGATATCTCAAAACCTAATGCAGCTAACTCTTCTGCCATAGATAGTATTAGCTGATAATCAAGTAGATTTAACTCAACTTTTTTAGGAAACATAGATAATTGAGAGTGTCCTGAACCACCGTTACTATTTGCAACAAACTTATCGTAAAGTATACGGGTATGTGCTCTGTGCTGATCAATTAGCATCAATCCTGATTTAACCGGTGTTGCAATATATTTTCCTTTAATTTGCAGGTATTTCTTCTGTAGTGTCTCTTCATTAAACTCAACGTCCGATTGAGATACCTGAGCCATACTACTTTTTATATTTGTAGTAGTAGCCTGTTCTTTATATTCAGCCTGTTGCTCAACAGGTTCTATATTATCAATTCCTTCGTACATACTTCCCCAGTTAGACAATCCTGCATCTGGTTTTTTATATCCACTACCTTGTCCCATCGACGATTGAAATGAACTTCTCTCTCTTTTCTCCTCCTCAAAGGGGTTAAAGAAAGGATTTACCTCAATCTGTGGTGCTGCAATATCTTTTTCTGTTGTTGGAACTGGAATATCTATAATCCCATCAGTATCAAAATCAATTGATGGTACAATATTAAACTTTCCCAACGACTCTCTTATACTTGCTTGTATAATTTGCCATATTGCAGGTTCATCTTCAAACTTAATCTCAGTTTTTGTAGGATGAATATTAACATCTATTGCAGATGGATCTACCTCAAAGAATATAAAATAACTTGGTATCTGATCTTTACTTAAAAGCTGATCATATGCCAACGTTACAGCTTTATGAAAATAAGGATGTTTCATAAACCTTCCGTTAACAAAGAAAAATTGCTCTCCAAAGGTTTTCTTTGAGTGTTCAGGTTTACACACATACCCTTTAATCTTAGCCATTGATGTATCTACATTAATATCAATTAGCTGAGAGTTAATTCCTTTACCAAAGAGATTCACTAACCGCTGTCTTATATTTGCAGCATCAAGCTGAAGTATAAGGGTATCGTTATGCTTTATCTTAAACGATATATCGCTGTGTGCAAGAGCAACACGCTGTATCTCATTTACAATATGCTTAATCTCTGTTGAGTTACTTTTAAGGAATTTTCTGCGTGCAGGAACATTATAGAACAGGTTATTAACAGATAAAACAGATCCAACAGATGTTTGTACTGGTTCTTGCAGTTCAACTTTTGAACCTCTCATCAAAATTCTTGTTCCTACCTCATCAATAGCTCTTCTTGTTAGCAATTCAACTTCAGCTATTGCAGCTATTGAAGCAAGTGCCTCTCCTCTGAAGCCCTTTGTACATATATTAAACAGATCCTCAGCAGATTTAAGTTTAGATGTAGCGTGTCTCTCAAAACAGATTCTGGCATCTGTTGGAGACATTCCGCACCCGTTATCTACAACCTTTATAAGGGTTTTTCCTGCATCCTTAAGTATAATATGTATATCATCTGCTCCAGCATCTATAGAATTCTCTATTAACTCTTTAATCACTGACGCTGGGCGTTGAATAACCTCACCTGCAGCAATCTGATTAGCTACATGGTCAGGCAATAACTGTATTGTATCTGACATACTCTAGAGTAAACCTTTAATAAAAAAATAATAACATAAAGCTATCAAAGCAGCTAAGATTATTAGAAGACGTAAAGTTGATCGTCTGTTCCCTCTCTGTCGCTCTCTCATCAATCCTCGCATCTGTCCTCTTAATCTATGCTCATAATCAGGATCTTCTTTTAGCTTCTCTTCCTCCTCAATTTCAGCTTTGATACGCTCGTACCTCTCATCCATAGCCTCCCTCTGCTCATCGTAGTATCTTGGGCTAAACTCAAAGCCTTTATTTTTGGGTAGTTTAATAAATCTTGCCATAATATAAATCCTTTGCTTTACCTTTCAAAGGTACTAAAATATTTACTTGATTAGGCAGATATATTGATCTTAAGACCTAATAGTAATAATAATTAACGCACAATTGTTATGCCATTTATTTTACTCTGTCAGGATTTCTGCTTATAAACTCCTTCCAACTACTACCTCCTTTAGAAATCAACGGATTACTCTTTTGGTAAAAATGGCACACTGCTGCTGCCAGTCCGTCTGTAGCATCCAAATTTTTAGGCATCTCCTGGAATTTCAATATTCGTTGTAACATTGCAGCAACCTGCTCTTTTGAAGCACTACCACTACCTGTTATCGATTGTTTAATCTTAAGTGGCGCATACTCTGTTATAGGAATATCTCTAGTAAGTGCTGCTGACATAGCAACCCCCTGTGCTCTACCAAGTTTAAGCATACTCTGAACATTCTTACCAAAAAAAGGAGCCTCAATTGCCATCTCATCAGGATGGTAGTTATCTATCAAATGACCAACCTTAAAAAAAATCTTCTGTAGTTTAAGATAGTGATCTTTATATTTCGTTAAATCTATGTTTCCAAAAACAATCAGCTCAATATTCTTTCCAACAATCTTAATTATCCCATATCCCATTATAGCCGTTCCCGGATCAATACCCAATATTATTGTCTCTTTCATAGATTATTTCCCTATAACCATCATATTTACTCCTATATAGTCTGGATAATACATGCAATTTCTTTTAATTCCTCTTCCTGACACTACACTTCCTGTCCTAATATATTCTATAGCCGCTTTAAGTCTTGCCTCATCAAGATCACCAAAATCTCTCTCTATATTATCATACACCTCATAGTTAACAGGTAATCCCGAGAAGAAATCTCCCATACCATCTTTATTTGTCATCTTAAAAGATATTGGTGCAAATACATAATTTTCAAATTGATAAACATACATTCCGACAGGCTTACCATGGGTTTTCTCACCAACAAGCGTTACTGGCATTAATGGTTTTAGCCCATTTATCAGCACCTCACTTGCCGATGCAGATGATTCAGAGGTAATAAACACAACCTTCTCAAGATTAATAGAATTAATATCTTTGTTAATCTTAATTTCATAATCTTTATCACTATTCTTATCATTATGCATTAGCTTACCAAAAATTTTTTCGCTATGATTCACTCCTGCAATTAAATTTGCCAACTTCTCTGCAACCGCTAAAGATCCTCCTCCATTATATCTTAAGTCGACTATAAGACTTGTAATACCTGCTGATTTAAATTTTACAAAGACCTCTTCTAATTCAGATTCACTCTGTTTTAGAAATTCATGAAAAACAAAATATCCAATCTTATTATTATCTATCGTATAGATATTATCATAAACAACAGTGTTCATAACAATATCTCTCTTTACATATACATTACTAAACGTTTCTCCATTTGGCTTTTTGAAAGTAAACTTATTACTAACACCAGCCTTATTATCACCTAACAAAGAGTTTATGTTTGTGCTGGAACTCAATTTCGTATCATTAATATGCGTAATCTGCCATCCTCTACGAATACCATCCGGATATGCTGATGAGTTTTTAAATATCAACGAAACGTAGAATTCTCCATAACTATTACGTGCAATACCAAATCCATATCCCACATAACTACTGTTCTCCATCAACATATTATATTCATCAAGCCCCATTACAAAACTCCATTTATCTATCTGATCATAACGTAAGTGTGGCATAAGTTTATATGGAGATGAATAGCTCAACGGATCAACATCAGGAACCTTATCATACCATAAATACTCCTCTTTCATGAGGTTATACAGTTGCACATTTGCACTACTATCTGCATCAAGAACTTCTTCTAATTCACATGAAGTAAATAACAAAACAGATAATAGAACAAATCCAAATAACAATCTAAATCTCATATATTTCTAATTTCGTGAATCTTTAAATATTTACAAAAGCAGTCATGCTACTCTCCTTTTAACCTATAGCGCTGCAACACTATTCCTCCAATAATAATCACTAATCCTATATATGTAGTATAAATAATCTTCTCTCTAAGAATAAGCCATATAAATACTAACGACAAAAATGGAACCAAATATACAAGATTACCTAATTGTTTTGCTGATCCCACTAAAGTTAATGCGGTTAACCACAATGCAAATGTTATCCCCATCTCAAACAGACCAATATATACAGAGTATAAAATTCCATCTGCAGACCAGCTTGTATCGATATCTGCAAACAGATAAATTAATGTAATAAATAGCGCACCATAAAAGAATCCATAAAACAATTTAACCAGCTCATTACCTTTATGCTTCATATTCCATATCCAATACGATGCCCATATTAATGAACTACTTATTGCAAGAAGTACACCTAACAAATTTGTCCCAGCCAAACTACTAAAACTGCCTTGTGAAGATATTATTACTACTCCTGAGAAACTTATCAGTAAAGCAATTATACTTTTAGAACCTATCTTCTCTTTAAACACAATAGCAGAAAGCAACACCAACATTATGGGCCAAATAAAATTAAGAGGTTGAGCAACCTGAGCAGGAATAAGTGTATACGCCTTAAACAGCACTAGGTAATATCCAAACGGATTCAATAATCCAGACACAAGACCGTTAATAAAGAGTTTCTTATTAAACAACTCTTTATATCTACCTCTTGCAACAACAATTATTGCCAAAGCAATAAATGATACTATAGATGCAATCAGTAATACCTGTATGTAATGCAACTCTTTTAATGCCAATTTAAATGCAGTTGCTGCTGTTGACCAAAAAAATATTGCTATGAGTCCTAATATAGCTGCTCTCTTATCCATCTATTTACTATAAATATTACACCCTTTCCAGAAATACTCTAAAAGGATATATCATTTCAGGAAACATCTTATTAATAGCTGGAGTATATGTTGCCTCAAAATAATTAACAAAATCGTCTTGCACAGACTTACTATTAATCATAACAAGTAGCGAGAACGAGACTCCTCCATTCTGCTCTCCTCCAATAACACGATTAAGTAATACCGTACCATATCGATTCTCTAAATCTGTAATACAGTTATTCTTCATCCAATCAACCCACTTATTAGCAACACTCTCTACTACAAAGAATGTAGTACTTACTATATTATTCATAATCTTTATTATCTTTTCTACTACTTTACAACAATCACATATCAACTAATACATATTCAGATATACAAAAGAATCAAAGCCTAATCATGTTATCCTTATTTATATAAAAAAGGAGGCTAATAGCCTCCTGACAATATACAAATAAAAACATTAATCTATATATTCGAACCCTGTATAACTAACCAATGCATCAGGCACTTTAATTCCTTTATCGGTCTGATAATTTTCAAGAATTGCAGCAAGAATACGAGGCAAAGCCAATGCACTGCCATTAAGCGTATGCGCCAATACAGGTTTTTTACTTCCTTCCTCTCTGAATCTCAACTTAAGTCTGTTTGCCTGGTAGGTTTCAAAGTTAGATACAGAACTTACCTCTAACCACTTTTCTTGGGCTTTTGAGTATACCTCAAAATCAAATGTAAGTGCCGATGTAAAACTCAAATCGCCACCACATAGTCTAAGGACTCTATAAGGTAAATCAAGTTTATTAATTATTCCTTCAACATATGCTACCATAGAATCAAGTGTATCATATGATTTATCTGGGTGCGAAACCTGAACAATCTCAACCTTATCAAATTGATGCAGACGATTAAGCCCTCTCACATCCTTACCATACGATCCTGCTTCTCGTCTGAAACATGGTGTATAAGCTGTATATTTTATCGGCAAATCTTTACCATCAAGAATAACATCTCTGAATATATTAGTTACCGGCACTTCTGCTGTTGGTATAAGATAAAGGTTATCTTCTGTAACATGATACATTTGCCCCTCTTTATCTGGCAATTGACCTGTACCAAAACCAGAATCCTCATTTACCATTAACGGAGGCATCACCTCTGTATAACCAGCTTTTTGAGCTTCATCAAGGAAAAAACTAATAAGTGCACGTTGTAATCTTGCTCCTTTACCTTTATATACCGGAAACCCTGCACCAGTAAGCTTTGTTCCAAGCTCAAAGTCTATAATATTATAATTTTTAACAAGCTCCCAATGAGGTAACACATTACCTTCTAGTGCTGCAAACTCGCCAGAGTCGCGTATAACAACATTATCAGCATCAGATTTTCCTTCTGGTACAGAGTTATGAGGTATATTAGGGAGTTGAACTAATAATTCTTGCAACTCATTTGCTGTTGCAGACAACTTCTCATTTAGATCATTATTGCGTTCCTTGATCTCCGCTGTTTTCTTCTTCTGAGCATTAGCCTCATCGATCTTACCTTCTTTAAACAACATACCAATACTTTTTGATATTGTGTTCATCTCAGAAAGTCCGGAGTCTAACTGTTGTTGAATACTTCTACGAGTATTATCTTTATCTAATATATTATTTACTAATTCCTCTACGTTGTAGTTCTTAATCTTAAGTCTTTCGATAACCTCCTGAGGGTTATCCTGAATTTGTTTAAGAGTCAGCATATCTGTTGCTTATATATTTACATTATTTTCAAATTCAAAAATACTAAAATGAGAAACAAAATACAGCTAATAACAATTTAAATTTGCATACAAAAAAACTCCTACATTAAATGCAGGAGTTTTTCTAATACTTTCTAGTTGTTCTATGCCTCGAAAGGATCAACTGAAACATAAGTTTTGTTATTTCTCTTTTTTGAGAATCTAACAGTACCAGAAACAAGTGCAAAAAGAGTATGATCTTTACCAATACCTACATTTTCACCTGCATTATGCTTTGTTCCTCTCTGACGAACAATAATGTTTCCTGCCTTTGCAGTTTGGCCACCGAATAATTTTACTCCTAATCGTTTACTTTCCGATTCGCGACCGTTCTTCGAACTACCTACACCTTTCTTATGTGCCATGGTTTAATCTTTTTTTGAATTACGCAACAATTTCTTCTATCTGAATCTGTGTCAAACACTGACGATGTCCATTCTTAACCTTGTAACCTTTTCTTCTTTTCTTCTTAAAAACGATTACTTTGTCATCTTTTAAATGAGACAATACTTTAGCTTTAACAGATGCTCCTTCTACAGTAGGTGCACCAACGCTAATAGCGCCTTCGTTGTCAATCAGCATAATCTGACTGAATTCAACTTGAGCACCCTCTTCAGCATCAAGACGATGAACAAAGATCTTCTGATCTTTTTCAACTTTGAATTGCTTACCTGCGATTTCTACAATTGCGTACATATTCTATTATTTTCTTTTTTAATTCACCCGGCGATTATCTACTCACAGATAACACTTTATGAGCCAAGGCAAAAGTTTTCGAACTGCAAAAGTACACTTTTTATTTTTTCAAACAAAATATTACAAAAAGCATACATCAAAATAAAACAAAAAAAGCCTCTCAATAACGAGAGGCTATAATATCTTCTGATCAAAATTATTACAATGCGTTCACATGCTTTGTAAGACTTGACTTAAGGTTTGCTGCTTTATTATTATGAATAACATTGATTTTAGCAAGCTTATCAAGCATCGATGCAACTTTAGGTAACATCTCAACAGCCTCCTCTTTCACTGTAATCCCTCTTAGCTTCTTGATAGCATTACGAGTTGTTCTAGCATAATATTTATTATGCAATCTCTTCTTCTCGCTCTGTCTAATCCTTTTTATTGCTGACTTATGATTTGCCATTATCTGTATTCTAAATCTTATTATACAAAAAAAGTAGTCCGTAGGGGATTCGAACCCCTGCTACCAGGATGAAAACCTGGCGTCCTAACCCCTAGACGAACGGACCATTTGTTGTTTTGCAAGCGAGGTTATTTCCTCATTGCGGATGCAAAGGTAGATGTTTTTTTATTTCGTGCAATAGTTTCTCGAAAAAAAATCAAAACTTTTTCAACCTATTTTCAATATCTGCAAGATTATTAATCAAATAGCTTTTTTTATTTTTCTAAACTTTTTTTGATCTTGTAAAAAACAAAAAACACTCCATTTAGCAAGGACAACTTCTCCCCCCAATAACAAATATATTAAAACATATGAATAAAAAAAGCCTAAATGTTTAACTATTAAGAAATTTAGTTGTAAACGGTTGTTTTTTATTGTAAGAGAAAATATTTTAGGTAAAAAATTTGTTAAAAATTAAACCCTTTTTAAAAATGAAGAGACTCATTTTATTAATTCTGCTTTCGGTTACTGCACCCTTAGTAACCCTTGCAAACGAAACAGATCTTCCTATTCCGGATTTAAGGGATAGTTTTTTTCCTTCACTTGGTATTGATGGATGGTCGATGCTTTTGTACGGAACAATAATAATCATTCTTGGATTAGTATTTGGTCTGATACAATTTGCACAAATAAAAAAGTTGCCTGCACACAAGTCAATGCTTGAGGTTGCAAATGTTATTTATGAGACATGTAAAACCTATCTTATTCAACAAGGTAAGTTTCTTCTAATCTTATTTGCAATAATAGGTGCAGCCATTATCTACTATTTTTACGGACTGAGTGGTCTTAGTGCAGGCAAAGTTGTGATGGTTCTGTTTTGGACTATTTTAGGTGTTTTAGGATCATACGGTGTAGCATGGTTTGGTATCCGTATTAATACACTTGCCAATTCACGTACTTCTTTTGCATCGTTACGATCAAAACCATGGAATGTTGTTGCCATTCCTTTAAAAGCCGGAATGAGTGTAGGTGTTCTGCTTATTACTGTAGAGCTTATTATGATGCTCATAATATTATTGTTTACTCCTAGAGAGAGTGCTGGTGCAGCATTTATTGGCTTTGCTATAGGAGAATCATTAGGTGCAAGTGCTTTAAGAATAGCTGGAGGTATCTTTACTAAGATTGCTGACATTGGTGCTGATTTAATGAAGATTGTTTTTAATCTTCCTGAAGATGATCCAAGAAACCCAGGTGTGATTGCCGACTGTACAGGCGATAATGCAGGAGATAGTGTAGGTCCAACTGCCGATGGTTTTGAAACATATGGAGTAACGGGTGTTGCTCTTATATCGTTTATTGTTCTTGCAATGGGACTTGAAATACAGAGTGTGTTAATAGTGTGGATCTTTGCAATGCGCATATTAATGGTATTTACGTCAATATTCTCTTACGGGCTAAATCATTATATATCAAAATCAAAATATAGCAATAAAGATCGGTTCAATTTTGAAAATCCTTTAACTGCTCTTGTTTGGCTTACATCTATAATATCAATAATTGTAACATTCATTATTAGTTATTTTCTGCTGAATCATCTGGAATATGAGGGTTTATGGTGGAAACTGTCTACAATAATTAGTTTTGGAACAATTGCAGCAGCAATAGTACCCGAATTAACAAAATCATTTACCAGTTCAAAATCCAGACACGTACGAGAAGTTGTCGAAGCATCCAAAGAGGGTGGTGCATCACTAAATATTCTATCAGGAATGATTGCTGGTAATTTTTCTGCTTTCTGGAAAGGTATTGCAATTGCCGGTTTAATGGCAGGTGCATTTTACACAAGTACACTTGGATTAGAATCTATAATGGAATACCCTGCAATATTTGCTTTTGGACTTGTTGCTTTTGGTTTTCTTGGTATGGGTCCAGTAACCATAGCTGTTGATAGTTATGGTCCTGTAACTGATAATGCACAGTCTGTATTTGAATTATCTAGAATTGAACATATTGATGGCATAAAAGAGGAGATAAATAGTGACTTTGGTTTTGAACCAGACTTTGAGAAAGGCAAACATAATCTTGAAGAGAATGACTCCGCCGGAAATACATTTAAAGCAACAGCTAAACCCGTATTAATTGGTACAGCTGTTATTGGAGCAACAACTATGATCTTTGCAATAATTCTTGTTCTTAAACAGATGGGAATTCTAGCACTTGAAGTAACAAATGCTCCGGTAATATTAGGGTTTGTACTTGGCGGAGCTGTTATATACTGGTTCTCAGGAGCATCAATGCAGGCTGTAACAACAGGAGCATACAGAGCTGTTGAGTTCATTAAAAAAAGTATTAAACTAGATAATGAAAAAGCAGATATAGAGTCGAGTAAACAGGTTGTTAAGATTTGTACTCAGTATGCACAATCTGGTATGTGGAATATTTTTGCTGTAATATTCACCCTTACGCTTGCTTTTGCATTTTTTGACCCAAACCTATTTGTATCTTATTTAATATCAATTGCGATATTTGGATTATTTCAGGCTATTTATATGGCTAATGCAGGTGGTGCTTGGGATAATGCAAAGAAATATGTAGAGGTAGATTTAAAAGAAAAAAACACACCTCTTCATGAAGCTTCTGTTGTAGGCGACACTGTTGGTGATCCTTATAAAGATACTACGTCTGTTGCCCTTAATCCAATAATTAAGTTCTCAACATTATTCGGATTACTTGCTGTTGAAATTGCGATACATATGACAGACAGCGCAATTAAAAACGGAACTACAGATTACACTAATATTATTGGTATAATTTTTCTTGCTATAGGTATCATATTTGCCTACAGATCGTTTTATAAAATGAGAATACATTCTAAAAAATAGATTACAAAAGAGGCTGTTTGAGGTAAACTTTAAACAGCCTCTATGTATAATATTCTCTAAACTTCGTTCTCTACCGGAACATCTCTAAGCATTCGTTTAAGTACAAAAAAGCCTAATATTCCAGATACAAGTGATCCGGCAATAATTCCAATCTTAGCTTGATTTATTATCTCTGCGTCTGTATAAGCAAGACTATTTATAAATAACGACATTGTAAAGCCTATTCCTCCCAATAAGCCAACAGCTATTAGATGCTTAAACTTTACCCCTTTTGGCAATATTGCAAGCTTTAGCTTTACTGCAATCCAGCTAAAAAGAGGAATTCCAATTGTATTACCTAGCAAAAGTGCTGCCGCAATACTAAAACTGAGCCATCCTGCTGATATATTTCCCTGATCATTAAACAACACTACTCCACAATTGGCCAGAGCAAATATTGGCATTATAAGCCAAACAACCCAACCGTGCATTTTATTCTCAACATATTGCAAACGAGGCTGTACTTTATCTGTCAGCTCTTCAATATACCCAATAGATTCTATCTGTGGTTTTGTAAGCAGATGTAAGCTATCCTGATTCTCTCTGAATTTATCAACAACCGGCGACATAGTATTAACAAATGTATTACAGTTTATTTTTCGGTTTGCGGGAATTGTAAATGCAATAATAATTCCAGCAATCGTAGGGTGTATACCCGATTTCAGAAACAAAATCCAAATAATTATTGATACCACTGTCCATGCATATTTTGAGTATCTGTTCATTGAATTAAATACTAATAATATTGCATAAAGTGCAAACGCAATAATAATATACTTCCACATAATAGCAGAACTATAAAAGAATGTAATTACCAAAACACCTCCAATATCATCTACTATTGCAAATGCTGTAAGAAACACTTTAAGACTTACAGGAACCCTTTTACCTAACAGCATAAGAACTCCTAAAGAGAATGCTATATCCGTAGCCATAGGTATCCCCCATCCTTCGGTACCATTCCCTCCATTATTTACAATAAGAAATATTGTTATCGGAACAAGCATTCCGCCAATCGCAGCAAAAACAGGAAGCATTGCCTGTTTAAAAGTAGAAAGTTCACCATATATTATTTCCCTCTTAATTTCTAGTCCAACTACAAAAAAGAAGATCGCCATCAGACCATCATTTATCCATAGTATTATTGGCTTTGATAATATGTAATCACTAAAACCAATCGTAAATTCACTCTGTAATACCGAAAAATATTTGGCTGAGAATACACCATTACTTATAAATATGGCTATTACAGCACAAGCCAATAGTACAATACTACCAGATGTTTCAAGCTTGAAAAACCTTTGAAACGAATTTGTTAATGCTCGCATAATTTCTGTTTATAAAGTTTGCACGATAATAAACAATCTATCCTCTAAAAAGTTATACTTACTACTGTTTTTTGATTAACAGTACTCACATCACCATAACAGCTGTCTAATTTTTGAGATATATATGAATGAATAATAGTATATGTTAAAATTCAAACAATTATTATAAGAAACAAATAGTTAATACTTTAGTAAATGGCTGTCTGAACTTATCATTCAGACAAACCATATCACTTAACTATTAGATCTTCTTTCCGATATAAAAGACATACCCATAATACTCCTTATATTTTGAATATAACTCAGCCTCGTATCGTTGATTAGCCATAAACTCTTCCACAGTTTTATTGTCTTGGTATTTTTCCAAAAATGATTCCTGTACTTGAACTTGTGGTTCAAAATAATTATCTATCCAACAATTTTCAGGTAATACAAACGTGGCTATTGGTATATAACCTGCTTTATACATCTGTTCAACCTTAACTGATATCGTATCAATTTCTGGATACTCCGTATTCCAAAACTTATCTATTACCTCAGGACGTTCTTTAGTAAACCACGTTGCTTCTGATACAGCAATAAATCCACCTTGTTTTAAATATTTACGCCACTCTTTTATTCCCCTTTCAAAGCCTATATTATATATAGCTCCCTCACACCATATAAGATCTAACTCCTTATCTCTAAACATAAGATCGTCCATTGACCCAACAATACCTTTTACTCTATCCTCAAGATTAAGGTCAGAAACATTGGTGTTAAGGATATTTATAAAATTAGGAAACAAATCTACACCCATTATGGTTCCAGATGTATTATCAGCCAAGGTTATTGTCTGTCCACCAGTACCACAGCCTATATCTGCGATAACAGAACTATCTGTAAGATTATCTATAAAACCTAAAGCTTTAACTGTCATATCTACACTACCTGGCCCCTGACGCTCTATACATGAATAGTATTCACATATTAGGTTATAATCAAATTCATGAATTGATTTAGTCTCTTCTGTCATGATTACTTATATATTAAACCTACAACAACAAACATATTTACAGATGTGTTGCAGCACTATTATTAAAATTAAGATACAAAAATTCCTCTGACAAGATTATATCAGAGTACAATTAAGGGATAACCTATGATCAGAACCAAAGGTTATTTACTTTACCAGATCCGTAATTATTTTAATCATAAAACTATTTTACACCTCAAATATACCTGTTTATTTTATAACTATATATTCTCTTGTAAATAAATAATTATGTTGATACTTTAGAGATATATTTTTCGTCTGGTTTATGTGTAAAGCAGCGACCTCTATTTTAAGCTATGTCATCGATAA
>DKJY01000134.1 GCA_002454955.1 Bacteroidales bacterium UBA6680 | reverse complement strand
CAGCACCAGTTACCATGTTCTTAACGTAGTCAGCGTGACCAGGACAGTCAACGTGAGCATAGTGACGGTTTGCAGTCTGATACTCAACGTGTGCAGTATTAATAGTAATACCTCTTTCCTTCTCCTCTGGAGCGTTATCAATTGAGTCAAAATCACGTACTTCTGACAAACCTGCCTCAGCAAGAACTTTAGTAATTGCAGCGGTTAACGTAGTTTTACCGTGGTCAACGTGACCAATAGTACCAATGTTAACGTGCGGTTTGGTCCTTTCAAATTTTTCTTTAGCCATAACACCAATATATTAAAGAATTAACAATTTAATTTATCAATTATTATAAATTTCAAAACATTATCCAACAATAGATCAGATCTCTATCTAACCTATCTTCTGTATAAAGTTTTTTTTGAGCGGGAGACGAGGTTCAAACTCGCGACCCTCAGCTTGGAAGGCTGATGCTCTATCAACTGAGCTACTCCCGCATTATTTCAAGAAAAAAACATGACAATACAATAAAAACATCACACCGTCAAGCTCACTTCAATTGCTGTCCAAGGTTAAACAACCCATCACAACCTCTTTTTAATCACTTCTATACAGAACAACGATTTCGGAAAAAAGCTCCGAAATCGGTTCGCAAATGTATAAATATTTTATTAGAGCACAAAAAAATAGATGCTTTTTTTACGCTAATCATCAATCTCTCAATTTCTCTTTATATTTTGTCAACTGTTTTTTCAAAGCATCGACACAATTGTCTATTGATTCCTCAAAAGTTTTAGATTGTTTTTTCACAAACAACTCTGTTCCCTTCACATCTACCCTAATTTCACCTACCTTATTTTCTACCTCAGAAGTATTCTCTAACTTTAGGTACACATTGGCATTACTAACTCCATCATAAACAGTTTTAAGTTTATCAACCTTCTTTTGAACAAAAGTCTCAAGTCTCTCTGATGCATTAAAACCTACCGATTGAATTTTTAATTCCATAAATCCTCCTTTTTTTAAGCTCTTGGATGAGCCTGTTTATATACTTTTTTTAGCCTGTCAAACGAATTATGCGTATAAACCTGTGTTGTCGTCAAATTTTCATGTCCCAACAACTCTTTTATTACATTTATATCAGCACCGTTGTTTAACAGGTGTGTAGCAAAAGTATGCCGCAATGTATGCGGGCTCTTTTTATCTACTGTAGTAACTAAAGATAGATATTTATTTACAATTCTGTACACAAAAACAGGATAAAGTTTTTGTTTTTTTTCAGTAAAAAACAGGTACGAACCAGCCTTATGCTCACCAAACTCTCTATTACACTTCTCAATATAATACGTCAATCTTTCAACAAACACAGGTAAAAGCGGCACTACTCTTTGCTTATCTCTTTTACCTGTAACCCTAATAAGCCTGCTAACAAAGTCGATATCTGACACTTTTATATTAATAAGCTCAGAAAGCCTTATACCTGTTGTATAAAAAAGCTCACATATTATTAAATCACGATATCCTTCAAAGTCGTCAGAAAACAACTCAAACCCTTTATCCAGTAGCTGTATTATATCTTTCTCCGAAACAAACTCAGGTATACGTTTTGGTATTTTATGAAAGACAATCCGCTCCATCGGATTATTTTTTATCACCCCCGTTATCTGTCCATACTTATACATCTTCTTTAGTGAAGATATTTTTCTATTAATAGTAGATGACGCATATCCCCTCTCTTTAATTGAGATGATCCATCTACGAACATGCTTTACTTCTACATGTTCAGGTATAAAAACAGAAAAGTTTTCGGTACAAAATACCAAAAACTTTTCAATATCTTTTATATAGGCTCTCAGCGTATTTTCTGAGCACCTCCTTTCATACTTTAAATAGTTATAAAACTTCTCTTTCATCACAAGAACAGATACAAAATACAATAATAAACAGAACCAAAAAAGTTTTGTTTAGTGTATTCAGTGTCTACTCGTCAGCGTCATGCATTTTCTGAATGTAAATCGCCTTTAGACGCTTTTCTCTGTTCACTACAGATGGCTTAATGAAAGCCTGACGTCTTCTTAATTCTTTAACAACACCTGTTTTTTCGAATTTTCTCTTAAATTTCTTTAAACATCTCTCGATGTTTTCTCCTTCTTTGATCGGAATTACTATCATAATGTATTAAGTTTTATGCGGGGCAAAATTATTATTAAAAATTAATTTTTCAAACATTTAGTATGAATAATTCTATTTTTTATTCCACTCTCACTAATTTTCTGTTTTTGTACTATTTACCACAACAAGATAGTATTTTAATCTATTGTATTCTTCAGTAGATAGTATTTTATACTCTACTAATTGCGGCAGAGTATCTATACGTTTTTTAATATTTCTGAATTTAAGTATTGATTTTGCTTTATGTCCTGATATATAAGGATGCGAAGCGAGTGTTTTAAAATCGGCTCGATTAACATCTATTGTATTAATAAGAGCCTTATCTATAAGTATGCTCTCTTTTATACCTTTTATTGTTTGGTTTGTTAGCCCGTACACTTCATCCAGTTGAGATACACTATAGAACCCACCTAGCATGTCTCTGTATTTTACAATTCGCTCAGATAATACTTCGCCAACACCATTTAATAAAAGCAATTCTGTTCTCACAGCTGAGTTTATATTAATATATACAATAGGATCAAAATCAACAATTACAGTATCTAGTACAGCCTCTTGTTGTTTTATATCTATATAAGGTACCATTTTTCTGTATATCCTGTCTGTAACTGTATATAGTTTATTTACATCTGAAATTGTATTAAAACGCCCTCCTTTATGTCTATAATTAAGAAGATTTTGAACCACCCGTACAGATAGGCCAAAATCTATTAATGTTGAGGAATCTACCGTATTAGGATCGAATTTGGAGAAATTATATTCCTGCAAATATATCTTTCTCGGCTCTTTTTTACGATTAACTTTTCCCGCACTATCAATAATTTCCTGCAATCTTTCGGCGTATTTTATTGCTATTGAATCAACAATTGGTTTATCAGGAAAGAAAAACTCTTTCCGCACACCTACACGAAATATTATTACCGCAACTATTATTAATATTAACAGTATAATTCCGCGACGTTGTCCTGCCGTAAAAAGCTTTGCCATTATTTATATCTTTTTATCTCACCAGATTTTATTTTAGTAAAGTATACTTTCATATCTTTTCGTACCTCGGGTACAAGCAAAATAAGTCCGGCAATATTAGGAAAAGCCATACCCAATATCATAAAGTCAGAAAAATCTACCACAGCGCCAAGACTAGAAGATGCTCCTACTACTATAAAGAATAAAAACAGTACATAATATGTATACTTCACTACATTTTTATTCTTAAACAATTTATAAAAAATATTTCCAAAAATGTAAGTAAATCCTTTTAATCCATAATATGACCACGAAATCATTGTAGAGAATGCAAAAAGGAATATAGCAACAATAAGCACATATGGGAACCATGAAAATACGCTACCAAAAGCTCTGGATGTTAACTCAGCACCTTCTAAGCCAGAAGACATTTCTGGTGTATAGAATCCGGTAAATATTATTACCAGTGCTGTCATTGTACATATCAATATTGTATCTATAAATGGCTCAAGTAACGACACTATTCCTTCACTAACTGGTTCATCTGTTATTGCTGCAGAATGAGCAATGGATGCAGAACCTACTCCAGCTTCGTTAGAAAATGCTGCTCGTTGAAAACCAACTATTAACACGCCTAGAAAACCTCCTTTTAAAGCATCTACACCAAAAGCACCGTTAATTATTAATCCGAATGCCTCTCCTGTTCTATCAATATTTACAAATATTATAATTAATGCTATTGCAACGTACATAACAGCCATTAACGGAACAACTTTTTCTGTAACTCTGGCAATTCCCTTTATTCCACCAATTATAACTACTCCCACTAATATTGCAAGTATTATTCCGTAGTAAGCTCCTTGGTGCTCTAATGATGGAAACATTGATGATATTTGAGAGAAGCTCTGATTTGCCTGAAACATATTTCCACCACCAAAAGAACCTCCTATTACCAATACTGCAAATATAAATGCAAGAATCTTTCCTAGACCGCCCATCTTCTTTCTACTTAGTGCGGTACTAAGGTAATACATTGGTCCTCCAGAGACCTCTCCATTAGAATCTATTCTACGATACTTTACACCTAAAGTGCACTCTACAAATTTTGACGACATACCAAGAAAACCGGCAACTATCATCCAGAATGTTGCTCCTGGACCTCCTACAGTAATTGCAATAGCAACTCCAGCAATATTACCTAACCCCACTGTTGCCGAAAGCGCAGTTGCCAAAGCCTGAAAATGTGAAACTTCTCCTTTGTGATTAGGATTATCAAATCGTCCTCTAATAAGATCTATTGCATGTTTAAATCCTCTTATATTTATAAAGCCCATGCTTAATGTAAATATCAGAGCTCCCATAACCAGCCAGAACACTACAAGAGGTATCTTCATCTTCTCTTCGTTTCCGTTTGGGTGGTGATACGCCTCTCCATTATCATCCTTAAGCACAGGATTATAAAGACCTATTCCAGCAAATATATCAGCCATTATAACTGTCTCTATAGCTTCAACTACCGGTGTAAATGCAGCATTAATACGTTCATCAATAGATTCTGGCTTTATCTCAAAGCTCTTATCAATGTATGCTCCTTCTGCATCTTTTACTCTTACAAAATACTCAACACCTTCTGTAAGTTCTTTTGCTGTTGGACTATCAGAAGATATAGATTGCTTTGACCAGTAGAATTTATATGGCGGGGTTCCGCCTTCGGGCATTATAGTTATTTCGCCATTATTTATCTTTTCTGATTTATTAATAAGCTCATACTTTATAAGTAATCCATTTTTATGAGTACTTTTTTGGCTAAGCTCAGTCTGTGCAAAAACAGTAGCCGAACTTATAAACAACAGCAGCAGTAATATCTGTTTCATCATAAGTAAATAGTTTTAATATCGTATCAGTATTACTCTTCTAACACGATTTATTGGTTGCAAATAAGCTACGTAAATACGTAAATTTTTAAGGTCTTTAAATATTACAAAAAATAAGAGTTTATACAAGATAGTACTCTATTTAATTACATTTTTTGAACTATTCACTACTAATAATTACAATTTATAAAAACTAGTGTATAAAAAAGCCGCTCCAAAACTGAAGCGGCTTAAATAATATATGGTATACTTTATTAAGCTATATCAATCTCATTTGCCAGATAAACGTCCTGAATTGAGTTAAGAAGCTCTACACCTTCATTTATTGGACGCTGGAATGCTTTTCTTCCAGATATAAGTCCCATACCTCCTGCACGCTTATTTATTACGGCAGTCTGAACTGCTTCTGCAAGATCTGAAGCTCCACTAGATGCTCCTCCTGAATTGATAAGTCCTGATCGTCCCATGTAACAGTTTGCTATCTGATATCTTGTTAGATCAATTGGATGATCTGAAGATAGTTTCTCATAAACATTCTTATGAGTCTTACCAAAGTTAATAGCATTATAACCTCCGTTAAGCTCTGGAAGTTTTTGCTTAATAATATCAGCTTGTATTGTTACTCCTAGATGGTTTGCCTGAGATGTAATATCTGTTGCAACATGATAATCAACTCCATCTTTCTTAAAGCCAGGATTGCGCAGATAACACCAAAGTATTGTAGCCATACCAAGCTCATGAGCTCTCTCAAAAGCCTCCGCTACTTCTATAATCTGACGATTAGAATCCTCTGATCCGAAATAGATAGTTGCACCTACAGCTGTTGCTCCAAGATTCCAGGCTTCTTCAACTGACCCAAACATAATCTGATCAAATGTATTTGGATAGGTCATAAGCTCATTATGGTTTATCTTTACAATAAAAGGTATTTTGTGAGCATATTTTCTTGAACATGAAGCCAACACTCCAAATGTTGATGCTACAGCATTACATCCACCCTCAATAGCAAGCTTAACTATATTTTCAGGATCAAAATACGCCGGATTCGGAGCAAAAGAAGCTCCTGCAGAGTGCTCAATACCCTGATCAACAGGAAGTATTGATAAGTATCCAGAACCTGCAAGTCTTCCATTATCATATAACGCCTGCATACTTCTCATTACCTGAGGATTTCTGTTTGACTGAGCAACTACTCTGTCAACAAAATCAGAACCAGGCAAATGAATTAAATTCTTATCAATTGTTGTACACTTGTGATTTAGTAAATGATCGGCCTTATCGCCTAACAGATCAACTATCTTATTGTATGACATATTTGTGTAAATTAAATTGTACAGCTGAATTACAGAACAAATTTAATAATATTTATGAAACGTTTTAAAATTTATCTTCCAGTTTTTTATATGAATAAATTAAGCTTATAGTCATCCTCGGTGTATGTGAATAACCATTCTCATGCTTCGCTTCATATAAAAGAGTCGCTATAACCTCTAATTAATAACAACCAATTAACATGAAACTTTCTCAATTCTACTTTTTAATCATACTTGGTTCCCGATTTAGCATATTCAGCAACAAGATGGTTTAAATCTAAAAACTTACTAAAACGGATAGCCTATGCCAACATGAAATGCCCAATCATCATATCCGTATGTTCTGTTACCAATAATCCATTTAGAATCTGTTTGCATTGCAGGATCACGAAGTTTAAATCCGAAATCGCCACGAACTATAAATACATTAAAGTTTAATCGTACTCCAATACCCGATGCAACAGCAAGGTCATTATAAAATTTATCCCATTTAAAAGCAGCTCCAACACGGTCTTTATTCTCCTCCAAATCCCATATGTTTCCAACATCAACAAAAAAGGCTCCCTCTAAGGTCTTGAATATCTTATATCTGTATTCAAAATTAAATTGTAGTCGTATGTCTGCTGTTTGATCAGGATACCTTATACCCTCAGGCATTACATATGATCCGGGTCCCAATGCTCTTACCTGCCATCCTCTTATTCCCTGAGATCCTCCACTAAAATATCTTTTCTCAAATGGTAACGATTCCGAATTACCATAAGGCACACCAATACCTGCAAATAACCTGTATACAATACTTGTTGTACGACCAATATGTTGATTGTATCTAAAATCCATCTCAGCCTTAACAAATTGAGAATATGCAATTCCTAATAAGGTGTATTTACCATCTGTTTTCGTACTTTTTGCCAAACTATTTATTCCAGATAATATATTACCAGCAACCTCTGTATTAAATCTGAAGTATATAAAATCTCTGTTTTTACGCAAATCCTGTCCATTATATGTAAACGTATAGCTTGTAAGTGATATTGCATGAGGAACATAGCTGGTTCTAAGATATGGCTGTTTCTGCAACATTGTTGTAAATTCTGAGGTTGTATCTCTCAGTTCAACATTATAGTATTCGATAGGATTAAGTGTATGTGTAACCTTTGCCGATGGTCTCCATGTATATCCAAACGATAAATTTGATACTGCTCTTGTATAGTTTGGTCTTCGCTGATAGTAGTATGATACAGAGGTTGTTGTTTTTGGTCTAAACTTTCGTATAAATTTCATTGAATTTCCAGGCAACAAAAATCTAGCTGTTGTTAAAGAAAGTTCTCCACCAAACTCAAATGCTGTATTAAATCCTGACACACCAAATTTTTTCACCCCTTCAAAAGCTCCACGTACCTTAAGGTTTAATAACTCAGCACCTTTAAATATATTACGATGCTGAAAGTTAGCAATACCAGCCATACCAAATTCGCCATCGGTATTTGTACCCTCAAGCTGAAAGTTGATCTTCTGAGTTTTACGTGGTGTAAGATAGATATTACAATCCAGATAACCATCATCGTTTTTGGTAATATTCGTGGAGTCAATTATTGTTATATCCTCAAATTCTATATTCACATACTTATAAACTCCAAGGCGATTAAGCGTTCTGTTTGTCTGTTCTATATAATCTTTGCGGCAATAGTCTCCTTTTTTTATAGCTATTGATTGCTCAACAATTTTCTTATTAACCGGAGGTTTTCTAGTATCCAGCCAGTAAAATGTTATTCCTCGGTACTCAACCATTTTAGGGTTTGAGAAATATGTAGAATCTGACAGAGCTTTTGAATGCTCATACCCCATATAAACCTTAATATTGTTTATTTTATATTTTCTGTGAGATAAATCCAGAATACGATCATCTTTTAGTTTAATCTTAGGGTCACCAATTCTTACAGCCAGATTTATCTTTCTATCACCAACAGCCGAATCGGCAAGCATTGTCACATAGTCTTGTTTAAAGAAGTAGTACCCCTCATTTCTCATCCTATTCTCAATACCTGTTATTGTCTCCTGAAGTTTATCTTCATCAAACACATCTCCTCTTTTTACAGGAAGTGTTGTAGTATCCGGAACAACAATTTTATTAAGCAGGGTATCAGGTATATTAAACTCTATATTATCTAATCTATATGGTACTCCAGGATATATTTTATAAAAGATTTTAGCTCTTCTGCGCTTTATTATAACTGTATCTGTTATCTCTGCATTAAAATAACCTTTCTTTGCCAGATACATTAACATCTGTTTCTTACTTTTATCTACATTAAATCTGTTATATACAACAGGAGCTTCTCCAATATTTTTTAACCATTTACTAATACCCTTATCTGAATCGCCAGACAGGTTATATAGAAACAGATGGAATTTAAATCCTATGAATTTTCTGTTTGCCTTAGGTCTGACAAATGATCTAAGTTCATTTTTATCAATCCCTTTAGCATTTATACTAATCTTATTCTTTTTCAAAAGCACCTGATCGTCTGATATTTTTCTTGTTGCAGAACAGCCAGATACTAAAAGTATTATAGTAATAACAATTAGTACTTTTATATTTAAGATAAGTTTTTCCAATCTACAGTGTGTCAATTTTTGTTTAAATAGATTAAAATAGCAAGAAACAGTTACCTTTGTACACAACAGAAAAAATTATGCCAAGTAAGAATCAGATAAAACTAATTCAATCTCTGAAATTAAAAAAACACAGAGATTCACACAATGTTTTTGTTGCAGAAGGAGAAAAACTCGTTTCTGAAATAATCCGTAACAAAAATACAAAACCATTATGGATTTTTCATACATCAGATACAGATACATCAATAATAAGTGGTGATTATAACAATGTTTGTGAGGTTGTAACTGAACAGGAGCTCAAAAAACTCAGTTTTTTAGCTACTCCAAACAAAATAATAGGCGTATTTAGCAAGTTTAATAGTTACCTAAACAATAATGCTCTAAATAACGATATTACTCTTTGTCTTGATGAGGTTCAGGATCCCGGAAATATGGGTACAATAATCAGATTAGCTGATTGGTTTGGAATAAAGAACATTATATGTTCACCAAAATCGGCCGATATTTACAATCCTAAAGTGGTACAAGCAACTATGGGTGCTATTGCAAGGGTTAATATCTGTTATACACATTTACCTGATTTCATAAAACGATATATTAAAGATACAGGAAACCCTGTTTATGGCACATTTCTGGATGGTGATGATATATATACAAGCAATCTTAATAGAAAAAGTATGATTATTATGGGAAATGAAGGCAATGGTATCTCTAAAAATGTATCAGAACTTATAACTGAAAAGCTTCTTATTCCAAATTACTCCGACAACAAAACAAAAAGCGAATCATTAAATGTAGGTATTGCTGCCGGAATAATCTGTTCAGAATTCAGACGCCGATAGCAAATATCTATCGGCATTTATTTGTTAGCATTAATCAACTACAATTAATACTCTTTCAAGTTCATTATTCATATTCATTATAGGATTGTATGTAGATTCAACCTCTATATTTAGGTCATTAGCTATAACAATCTCCATTCGGGTGACTCTATCGCCATTTAATAGCGATGCCCAAAGCATATCGTTACCTACCGAACCCTCTGATGGTTTCACAATTATTGTAAATTGTTCATTAATAAATATAGAACTATTTGCACCTAATGCTTTTGTAAGCAAATCATTTATCTCTGTAATCTTTCCGGTAGAATCAAGGCTAACCATCTTTACTGTACGGTTTACAGCATCCAAAATCTCTGCTATTTCATTCTCTCTTCTTTGCGATTCTTCTTGTGTTGCTTGAAGCTCTTCCATATTCTGACGCATCTCCTCCTCCTGAGCTGCCATCTCTTCTGATTGTATTTTTGCTTGAGTCAATAGTTCAGAAGTAAGCATATTCTTCTTTACATTACTTATTGTTGATGCTATACTTTCTCCTATTTTCTCAACAAATTCACGTTGATACACTTCAAAATATCCTAATGAAGCTATCTCTATAACACCAAACACCTCCTCTTCAAGTTTAAGCGGAACTATTAAAATACTACGTGGTGCTGAATCACCAAGTCCTGAAGTTATCTCCGCATAACTATCTGGAATTTCCGTTATGTATATACTCTCCTTCTCTATGGCACATGTACCAACAAGTCCTTCACCTAACAAAATCTCTTTATCAAGAAATTTTTTTCTACTATATGCATATGAAGCAATCAGGTTAAGTTTTATAGACTCTTTATCTGAATCGTCATATAAAAACAGTCCTCCCTGTATAGCACTCAAATAGTCTACAAGATTACTTATAACACTATATGACAATTCCTCTTGCGAAGCATCAATACGCAGTATGTCTCCAAACTTGGCCAATCCCGTATTAACCCAGTCTCTTATTCCTTCCTGTTCTTTATTTATAGCTTCTTGCTCCTTTGCATTAACTAAACTATCACGCATTGACAACAACGAATTACCAATAATATCACCTTCACTTAATGGTATGTATTCAGACTGCAAATCTCCATCACGCAAGCTACCTGCAAATGATGCTGTACTCTTATTTCCTTCAACCACCTTGTTGAGTGATTTAACCATTAATCCAACCTCATTATCTCTATTGTATTCAATATTATCTACAAGAAGGCCTTTCGAAAGGTGGTCTATATTATCTCTTACAATACCTATAGGAGATAATAATTTGTTCATAAATATGGTTGATATAATATACGATAAGATAAGAATTATAATAATCATAGCAACAATCTCTATTCTGTTACTACGTAGCTGAGCATACAGTAAGCTCTCATAAACATCAATTACAACAAAAGCATCTATCAAAGGTACATATTCATAATACTGCATTATGTTATCTTTACCGTTATCAAACTCATAAGTTCCTTGTTTATTATGAACTCTGTTTTTATGATCAGCATCAGAAAAGCAGTTAGCTCCTGTAAGAGTTTTATGTATAAGGTAGTCACCATTAGATTTTACCACATATGCATTCCCTTCTCCAATATACTCTTGCGAATATAACATTGAGGATAGCTTTTCTCTTGCATGGCCAGTAATATCTCCTGAAATTATATTAAAGTGTTTAATCCCCTCTTTAACAAATGCAACACTATTAACAAGCTCTCTGTGCGCTTCATCTTTTATCCTTTTATGCTGTATTATATTTGTATAAATCCCCACAATGCCAAACATAACAAGCACAAAAGCTACAACAAAAAAACGTACTGAGTTCAGGATACTCATATTTTTAAAATACCCGGTTATTCTTTTCATAAACATATATTTATCCTTTTTTATCATAACAGATAACCAATACAATCATATTTTGTTTAACTCTAAAATGCTCTTTAGACATTTTTACTTCTCTAAAAAAAGAGATTTAGTTAAAGTCAAAACAACTATTTATAAGCTTATAATAATCATTTTAAATTCATTATCATTAATTAAATGGTAAATTTAAGCATTTATATGTAGTCAAAAATTATTTTAACTTTTTTTCAGAACTGAATATACTGCATTTGCACAAAGTTCCCCATCAACAGCAGCAGATACAATTCCCCCAGCATATCCTGCACCTTCGCCACACGGAAATAATCCTTTTATTCTAACATGTTCAAACAGTTCTTTGTCTCTTGGTATTCTTACTGGAGAAGATGTTCTTGATTCAACTCCAAGAATAACAGCTTCGTTAGTTAAGTACCCAAACATCTTCCTATTAAAACCAGCAAACCCTTTACGTAAATTATCAGATATAATTGACGGCATCCATTTTGTCATATCAGATGATTCAACACCTGGTATATAGGAGGTATCAGGAAGATTCTGCGAGAATTTACCCGACACAAAATCAGCAAGTCTCTGTGTTGGAGCTGTAAACCCTCTACCCCCATTAACATATGCAAGCCTTTCATACTCTTCCTGAAACTTTAATCCAGCCATTACACCATACTCCCTATACTGTTTAAGATCATCTTCTCGTATCTCAACAGCAATACCAGAATTTGCATATGGTGAGTTTCTTCTGGAAGGAGACATACCATTTACAACCATCTGGTCTGATGAGGTAGAGGCTGGAACAATAAATCCTCCCGGACACATACAAAATGAATATACTCCACGTCCATTTACTTGCAATACTAACGAATATGATGCCGCTTCAAGATAAGGGCTTCTCTCTTTACAATGGTATTGTATTGAATCTATTAGTGATTGCGGATGTTCAGCACGAACTCCCATTGCAAAATTTTTGAATTCGAGATTGATACTGTTTCTGTTTAGCATATAATATACATCACGTGCCGAATGCCCGGTAGCCATTATTACAGCTGAAGCACTACGCTTATAGTCGTTATTAATCTCTACACCGGTTAATCTATCAGATGATATTACAAGATCTGTAACACGTGAATTAAACAGGACTTCTCCACCACACTCAATTATTGTTTTACGAATATTTGTAATTACACGTGGTAATCTATCTGTTCCTATATGCGGATGTGCTTCATATAATATCTCGGTTTTAGCACCATGATAACACAGTACCCCGAGAATCTTCTTTACATCACCCCTTTTCTTGGAACGCGTATAAAGTTTACCATCAGAGAATGTCCCTGCTCCTCCTTCGCCAAAGGCATAATTCGATTCTGTATTAAGTGTGTGGTTTCTATTCAACTGTGCAATATCGCGTTTACGTTCAGACACACTTTTTCCTCTCTCCAAAACCACTGGTTTTAATCCTTTTTCTATAAGATGAAGTGCCGCAAACAGACCAGCAGGACCTGCTCCAACAACTATTACTTCTTCAGAATTTGATACATTTTTATATGATGGAGTAAAGTAAATATCATCTATTGGCTCTTCGTTAATATATATCGTAAATGACATATTTATCTTTACTTTACGACTTCTTGCATCAACTGACTTTCGTTTAATTCTTATCTCCGAAATATATGCTGATGGAATATTTAGCCTCTTAGCTATCTCTTTCTTATATAATTCCTCAATTGTCGCCTGTTTTGGCGAAAGCACTAGTGTAATATCCTTTTGCATCTGCTTACAGTGTAATTATAAAGCAAAGGTATATTGATTTATTTAAAAATGATCTTAAATATTGATAAACCAGATTTTTTTTAGACAAAAAAAGAGTTGTTTTTTATCAAACATTGTTCTTACATTATATGAATAATATACTCACTCAAAATGAACCGACAATTTAAATCCGTATGTTGTAAGTTTTTCAATAGATTTTATAAATATATCAGTTTCAAAATCAGCATCATCTATAACCCTACTTGACAATACATTACTAAAACCTGAATAAAACTTGAGTTCTGTAGATAACTTAAAATATGGTAGATACTGATCTAGCCCTACACCAACTTCATACCCATAATCCATTGCCTCAAGACTTATATATTTACCATCAGAGATGCTTAATGATGTAGGCGATGACATATCGAATTGTATATCGGGTCCTGCTACAAGATATATCTGATAGTTATTAATTCTTTTAGATTTATATTTAAACAGAAGCGGAAATTCTAGAAATATTGACTCTACAGTAGTGTTTCCTTTCATCCCATTAGTTAGGTCAAGATATATTTCATTCTCATTATTGTAGAATGATACTTGTCTGGAAACAAATGTTACTGTAGGAAGTAATCTTAGGCTTAGCAAGCTAAATAATTTAAGATCTGTAACAATGCCAACATGAAAACCAGCTGATAACTTTGGTATATCAGCATACAGGTTCAGATCGTTATTTTTTCTATCTATATTGAAGCCATAAGTATTAATACCAAATAATATACCAAATCTTAACCGTTTTTTCAACTCATATTCGGGCTTAAATTTGGGTATATCTCTTTGAGCTTGTAAAATATCAATCAAAAATATAACAACTATTAACACAACAACAAATCGTCTCATCACCCATAGTTTTTACTTCTACAGTTTGTTTACGATGCTATATTATTGGCGTTGTAATATTTTTAGATACCTACATATTATTGTGGTACATATACATAATATTCCTATGAGTATACTATGTATGGATATTAAATTGTACTTAAAATTGTTTTTATTGTGAAATATGATAAATAATCTATCTATGATTTATTGACAGTTTAAATTGATGAGGTATATGAGGTGGTTTACAGGTATATATTGTTCTGTCAACGAAAATGGTTGGTATTGTATCTCTCTGGTCTAATAGCTCTTAACAGCACTGTCTCCGGTGTGATTTCAAAATCAAATTCATCCAACTCACGGTACCACGACAGGTAATTATCAAGATATCTGGTT